>NZ_JAKMRM010000011.1:0-62462 GCF_025772105.1 Campylobacter sp. IFREMER_LSEM_CL1846
TGTTTTAAGTGTGGAAAGGGTTTAAACAAATATTTGTTTAAACACCAGCTAAAGCTAAAAGATCGCTTACTTTTTCACATTTTTTAAGATCATCACCGCTAATTTGCTTGCCAAGTGAGTTTTTAAATAATACCATGATAGATACAAAAGCTAAGCTATCCCATTCATCAATATCATCTAAAATCATATTTTCTTTTAGTGTTTCATCCATATGCATAGCTTCGCTAATAGCTTCTAATAATTCTTCTTTAGTCATTTTTTTCTCCTTTATAAATTGAAATTGTATCAGTTTTAAAGTTTTTATCAAAATTTATATAAGCACTCCCCCAGGCATATCCAGCACCAAAAGCACTTAAAATGGCACTAAAATCATTTTTTTGCATTTCACAAAGTAAAGCAGGTAAAGAGCAAGCACTTAAATTAGCGTATTTTGACATCAAAAAATTTGATGCTTTAGAGCTATCAATACCCAAGTCATTTATAATAGAATCAACTAAAAATTGATTGGATTGATGTAATAAAAAATAATCCACTTCATCTTTACTTTTTTCACAAAAATCAAGCATTTCTTTTATGCTTTGGCTCTCAAGATTAAGTGCTTGGTTAAAAATTTCAGCCCCATCCATGTAAAGATTATCTAAGCTCCTATGCTTATTGGTTTGAAATATTTCTTTATTGGAGCTTTTACTCTCATCAAGTTTAGTAAAAGCTCTATTGGGTATGATGAGTTTGTCAAAACCTTCTCCATTAGAATAAAGCTTAAAAAACGATTTTTCATTTGCACTGCTTATGAGTGTTGCACTTACTCCATCGCCAAAGATTGGAGCTAAATTTGCATTTAAAGGGTTTATGGTTTTGCTTAAAGTATCACCACAAATTAATAAAATATTTTTTGTATTTTGATTTTCTAAAAAAGAAAAAGCTATAAATAAGCCGTATAAATACCCCGAACACGCTTGATTTACATCAAAAGCTATGGTTTGAGGTTTTAAATTTAATCGTTTGTGAAGATAGTTTGCGCATGATGGCATAAAAAAATCAGGAGTTTGTGTAACAAAAATCACCATATCAAGCTTATTTTTATCAAAATCAAGCATTTTAAATAAATTTATACTTGCTTCATAGGCTAAATCTGTTGTGCTAATATTTTCATCAGCGATAAATCTTTCTTGTATGCCTGAAATTTTTTTCATTCTTTTTAGCATTTTGACATCATTTTGAAAAACATCTTCTAAGCAATCATCTATATTTATACATTTATTAGGCACGCAAACACTTATGCCTGCTATTTTGGCTTTATTAAAATTAGCTTTCAATTATAAGTCCTTCGTAATTTATCATTTCTTTTTGGATTAGAGCAAAATTTTCTTTTATATTTGCATTTAAACTATATAAAAATTCTAAAAATGGCATATTTCTTTCGCCCTTTTGAAAGTATAAAATACATTCTTTTGTATTAAAATGCACATGTAATAACTCTATAGCCTTATATAGCATAATTTTTTCAAGCTTTCTTCCTAAGGCTCTACAACTTATGCAAAGATCTTTTATGATTAAATTTGTTTCATCTTTATAAGCTAAAAAAATTGCTATAATGCCACTATCACTTAATTTATCACTCATGCTTATAGTCAAAATAGCATGTTTTTGCATAAATTCTTCACACTCTTTTAAGCTTAATCTTGAGTAATTTGATATAAATTGATTAGTTTTATTAAGTAGTTGTGAAATTCTTTCAAGTTCATCTGCGTGGTTGATATGAAATTTCAAACAAATCTGTAATTTTTCAAAATACTCTTTAGGGCTAAGCTTGCTAAGTTCTTGTCTTTGTAAATTTGCTTTAATATCAGCACTTCTTAACTCATCTTCTTTGCTAAAGCTTGTTTTTAAAAGTCTAGGATAGAGCTTTAAACTATAAGCACTATTTTCATCAGCTAGCAAGGTGTTAATATGAAGGTGTGATACATTTTCAATTTCGGCTATATTATCATCAATAAATAGCACACTATCAAAAGCTATATTAAAAAAATTTACAATTTCTTTAATATTTTCGTCTTTACTTTTCCAATTAACCCTGATCATACTAAAATCATCAAGTTGTAATAAAAAGTCTTTTCTTTGTGAAAAAAGTTTTTTTACATCATCTTCTTCATTTTTTGAAGCGATGGCAAGTAAAAAACCTTGATTTTTTAAATTTAAAAGCTCACTTTGTAAGGCTTTATGATTGCTAGATAAAGTAAGATTTTCAATGCCATCTTCGCCTAAAATTCCTTGGTATAAGGTATTATCAAGATCTATGATGATTGCTTTTAAAGCTGGTTGCAAGAAGCTAGGTAGGATTTTTAGTCCTAGAATTTGGGCTAATTTTACACAAGCTTTATTACTAAGTCTGCTTGCATTTATTTCAAAATTACTATCATCTATGATGAGATTTTCATCTAAAAAGGGCTTTAGTATTTTGCAAATACTATATTCTTTTAAGCTTGTATTACCAAGTAAAAGTGTGATGATAGGAGCGTTGCTAATGCTTGATAGTTCTTGTATTTTTTCTTTGATAAAATCATCTACATTTTTTTTATAATTGTTTAAATCTATAAATATGATGTTTAAATCTGCTTTTTGAAAATTATCATAACTTAAACTATCATCATAAGAGCTTATGTTAAATTCAGCCTTTAATTTACTAAAGGCTAAAAATGCATTTAGTATGCTTGAAATCACTTCAAAAGAGTGATTTCTAAAAACATTAATAGTAATTTTTTTATAATGATTTTCCTTGCTAAGTTTTATGAGATCATTTCTCTTTAAATTTGGTGAAAAAAGATTCATTTTAGCTCTACTAATTCTATTAATAAATTATTACTCATCATCACAAAGCAAAGTTTTGCAAAATAACTTGCTTTCATTATGTCAACAACTAACAAACCATCATTTAAAAGCAAAGATAAATCTTGCTCTATATTTTTGCTTTCATAAGCTATATGATACATTTTAGTTTTATTTTTCAAATAGCTATCTAAAACGCCTTTTTCATTTAAATTTGACAAAAGTTCAAAGCGATATTGGGGGAATAAGTTATTTTTTGGAATGATAAATTCTCCTTTTACCCCTTGTTGTTCGTCTATAAATTCAGCTTCTTTAATAAAACCTAGCTTTTCAAATATTTTTCTTTCTTTTTCTAAAGATTTACATGCTACACCTATATGGTGGATTGGTAAATTTAAATTCATTTTTCAAATACCACAGCCATAGTTATAGCATTTTTAAATTTTAAAGCTTTTTCTAAAGAATAGTCATTTGCCATAAAACATTCATATTGTTTTATTTTTAAATCTGCTTTTTTTGCCATTTCAAAAATTTCAGTTGGATGTGTAAATAAGTATATATGATCAATTGCAGGTGCGTTGATAGGTATGGTTGCAAAAATTTCACCTTCATCGCTTAATAAGTCTTTTGCTCTTTTTAAAAATTCTAAAGGCTGTTCAACATGTTCTAAAACTTCTCCAATTACTATTAAATCAGCTTTTTTGTGAAATTGAAATTGAAAAAAATCTTTACATAAAAATTCACAATTATTAATTAAATTTTTAACTTGATTTTTCACCATATTTTTTGTCAATTCGCAACTAGTAGGGGATAAATCTAAACCTAAATAATAATCAAATTTCAAACTTTTAACAGCTTTAGTAAAAAATTCTCCATGTCCTGGGCCTATTTCAAAATAATTATCATGTTTGCTTTTTGATTGAAGATAATTTTCAAAATACTTTCTAACTTTTATATGAGCAATCCAAATATAAGATGAAAGCGCAAGCCCTATCATGTATTTTTTCATATAAGTTTCATTAAAATAGACTTTATCTTTTACTTCTTCAAAACTTTTATATCTATATGAGTTATTTTCTATGAAATATTTTGTTTCTTCTAAAGTGTCATTAAGTATAGTTAAATAGCATTCGCACTGCTCTTGTAAAGAAATATCGTTTTGAAGATAATATGAAATGAGATTTTCAAATTCTATTTCATCTTCATTTGTTAGACTGATTTTATTTAAATATTTTGCGTGAATTGGATTTTTTATAGCTATTAACTCAAATAAGTTTTTAATATTTTTCATTTTTTACCTTTGATTTGATAGCTTGCAAAAGTTCATTTTGTGATTTTAGCTGACTTAATTCATCTTTGCTAAATTTGATTTCAAATTCTTCTTCTAAGCTCATGATTATATCAATATGATTTAAAGAAGTCCAATTTTTGCAATTTTGCATGCTTAAATTTGAATTTTCATCAACTTTTACTTCTAATATATTTTCTAAAATTTCATAAAATTTATTTTCCATGATTAATCCTGTAATATAAAAATATTTTTATCTTCATCAAGAGCATTTTTTATCGCTTCTTTGTATTCTTTTGTATGAAATAAACATATAGTTGCACCACCAAAATTTTCGTATATAAAATTTTTTGTTTTTTTAGTAATATAGTTTATATTATCGACATTTGGTAAAGATTTTTTATCTAAATGTCTAACATAAATTTTATTTTTTTATCATGCATTCTGTTTTGTTCGTCTATTATTTTTCCGTGAAAATCTTTAAAATATCTGTAATCTACTCGGTATTCTTCTTCGATATAATGAGTTAGAGTGTGTCCTGTAGTGCTTCCAAAAAGTATATATTTTCCATTTTCTTGTGTTAAAATATCATACACACAATTTTCACCAAAACAACTTGTAGTGTCTTTTAAAAACAATTCTTCTTTGGCTCCTTTTATAGCAAAGGAAAATATAGGATCATTAGTGCGTTTTACTCCTGCTTGTTTGCGAAAATATTCATTTAAAGCACCCATTTTTGTAGGAGAATTTAATTTATCATAAACTTCATTTTTGCAAAAACTATAAGTAAATGTAGGCATGATTAAAGTACCTTCTTTACCTATAACTTCAAAAAAACAATCTAATATAGTTTGTAAAAATTCATTTCTAGGAAGCAAGGGTGTGCCAAAATTAAAAAGTTCAGTATGCACACACAAAATATCGCCTTTTTTGATACTAAGTTTTTTAAAAGCTTCTATTAAATCTACATTAGAGTATTTTTTATCATTATATTCTAAGAAATATTTCATTTTATCAATCCGTGAAATTTTAATTTTTCTATTAAATCTTTTAATTCATAAGCTTGCATGTTTAGCTTTGAAGCTATATCTAAAACATCATTTTTACCATCACAATATGCTAAAAAATCAGCGGAGATTGGTTTTTTGGTAATTCCTTGATTTAAAGTGTGATATAAGCCTCTTTTACCTAAATTAGGTTCGCAAAAAGTTGTGATTTGATAAATTTTATTAACTTCTAAATTCATAATGATTTCTTGCATAGCTTTTAAGCCACCTTGCAATCCCTCTTCACTGATGAAATTTAAGTCATCTTTGCTAGTGTGGTATTCTTTATAATCACCAAATCTAGTCCTACACACACAAACTACGGGTAAATTTACTAAAGGAGAGCAAAACTGTCTTTCGTTGCCGCCTCTATCTAAAAAGCTAAATTCTTTAAAATTATTTTTTTCTTTTAAGGTATGCAAAGCTACTTTATCTGCTAGGGTATTTTCACTTGGAGTGTGAATGAGTGAGTAAGCATTATCATCACCTATACAAGAGAGTACAAAACCTGCTTTGGTATGTTTTTGTAAGTGCTTTAAATGTTTACTAAGATAAACTATACTCCCTATGGTTTCAGGAGTAAAAATAAAACGATAATTGTATTTTCTCTCTTTAAGTTCTAAAAGCCATTTAGCTAAAAATGCAGCTACCACAGGACCACTTAACTCGTTATTTGCCATAGATGGATGACAGAGGTAAGTGGAAATTAAAATTTCATCTTTTGTTTCTTGCGTGCTAGGTATGAGTAAATCAGCATAGTTTAAAACTCCATTTTCATGGTGCTTTGCATCTATGAAAACTTTATATTTTCCTTCTTTTAGTTTAACTCTATCTTCATGTTTTATACAAAACCCCCAACGCCTTTTATAATAGCTTGTCACATAAGGTATGGCACCAGGCATTTCTTCTATAGAGTAAAGGTGTTCTTGTAAGCTTGCTAGATTAAGCTCTGTGTCTATGCCTGTGCTATAGTTTAACACATGAAGATTATTTTGCTTAAAATCACAAATTTTTTCTCCATCTGGAGTGATGATATAAGCATCGTTTATCTCCCATTCAGCAGGCACTTCCCAATCAAACACTTTACTCCCGCTTGCTATAGAGTGAATTTTTAATATACCCCCCCCCATAGCTTCATCAAGTATTTTTAAGCTTTGTCCAAAGCCTTTCCCAGTAATACTTCTGCATATAGGAAAAAGCTCACAAGCTAGCTCATACATACTTTTACTCACAACAAGCCTTTTTAGTTTCTTCTAAAATCTTAAATAAACTATCTTTAATAAATTGTGCTTCTTTTAAATTCATTTCTTGATGAGCAGGTATGCTAAGTTCAGCTTTATAAAAATTATCCGCATTTTCTAAGAATAAATTTCCATATAAGTTTTTATAATAACTAAACTCATAAGTAGGCTTATAATGCACTTGTACACCTATGTCCAAATTTAATAATTTTTCAAAAATAATCTCTTTTTGGCAATAAAACTCAGGAAAAAGCAAAATAGGATATAAATGTCTTGAGCTTTTTTTATAATCTTTGATTTTTATAGTGTTAAAATAAGGATTTTTTTCAAATTCTTTATCGTAAAAACTTGTGATGATTTCTCTTTTTTCTAGCATATTATCAAGTTTTTTAAGTTGATTTATACCCAAAGCACAAGCTACATCGCTTAAACGATAATTATAGCCTAGTTCAATCATATCGCTATCCCAAAGTCTTTTTTTGACTATGCCATGACTTCTTAAAAGCTTGATTTTTGAGATTAATTCCTCATCATTGCTAACAACCGCACCACCTTCAAAGGTTGTGATAGGTTTAACCGGATGAAAAGAAAATATGCTCAAATCCCCCATAGAACCTACTTTTTGATCTTTATAAATAGCACCTAGAGCATGACTTGCATCATCAATTAGTGGGATGTTGTGTTGTTTAGCTAAGGCTAAAATTTCATCCATTTCTACACTATTTCCCGCAAAATCAACCACGCAAATTGCTCCTATATTAGAGCTATCTTGGCTTAATCTTAAAGCAAGTTTTTTCTCATCAATATTTCCATCGCTTTTTACATCTATAAACTCAACCCTAGCACCTGCCATTAAAGCTGCATTTGCAGTCGCAGCAAAGGTAATGGGGGTTGTTAAGACAATTTTATCTTTTACATTTAAAGATAAATATGCAAGGTGTAAAGCAGAAGTAGCTGAATTTAGCACGCAAGCATATTTTACACCTACATATTCACAAAGGGCTTGTTCAAATTCTTCAACCTTTTTTCCACCGGTTAAAAAATCATCTTTTAAAGCCTCACAAACTACTTGTATGTCTTGTTCGTCAATATTTTGATGAGAATAAGTTATCATTTTTCAAGCTCTGTATGATTTATTATATTTAAAAGCTCTTCTTGGCTAATCCATGATGGATTATTATCAGAGCTATAAGAAAAGCCATTAGAAACTTTTTTACCCTTTTGTCCTTTTGCATTTATACTAAAATCAACATTAGTGTTATTAAATTGAATGCTTGGGCTAATGGCATAATAATTTTCAAATTCATAAGTTAAATGACTATCATCACTTGAAATCATAATTTCATGTAGTTTTTCACCTGCTCTTATACCTATGATTTTATGAGCTAAATTAGGAGCCATAGTTTTAGCTAAATCAACGATTTTCATAGAAGGAATTTTTGGTACGAAAATTTCCCCTCCATGCATATAGGCAAAATTATTCAGCACGAAATTAACTCCATCTTCTAAGGATATCCAAAATCTTGTCATTCTCTCATCCGTGATAGGAAGTTCTTTAGCACCTTCATTGATGAGTTTTTTAAAAAATGGTATGACAGATCCTCTTGAACCTACTACATTACCATATCTTGTAACGCTAAATTTAGTATGAGAATTTCCTGCGATGTTGTTTGCTGCTACAAAAAGCTTATCACTTGCAAGCTTTGTAGCTCCATATAAATTAATAGGATTGCATGCTTTATCGGTTGAAAGAGCGATACATTTTTCTACATTATTTTCCAAACACGCATCGATTACATTTTGTGCTCCATGGATATTAGTTTTTATACATTCCATTGGATTATATTCTGCAATTGGCACATGTTTCATAGCAGCTGCATGAATGACAAAATCAACATCCTTCATTGCTATACTCAATCTTTCTTTATCTCTTACATCGCCTATAAAATAACGCATACAATCATCATTAAATTCTCTTGCCATTTCAAATTGTTTTAACTCATCTCTTGAATAAATGATGATTTTTTTAGGTTCGTATTTTTGAAGTAAAGTTTTAGTATAAGTTTTTCCAAAACTTCCTGTGCCACCGGTGATTAAAATGCTTTTTCCATTAAACATATATATTTTCCTATTACTTGACTAAGTTTTTATATCGGTTGAAAATAAAATTATTTTAAAATTCTTGGTAAAGTTATACCTGTTTGAGCTTGGTATTTACCCTTTTTATCAGCATATGTTACATCACAAGGCTCATCTCCTTGTAAAAATAAAACTTGAGCTATACCCTCATTAGCATAAATTTTAGCAGGTAGTGGGGTTGTGTTTGAAATTTCTATAGTGATATGTCCTTCAAAACCTGGCTCAAAAGGGGTTACATTTACTATAATGCCACATCTTGCGTAAGTACTTTTGCCAAGACAAATAGCCAAAACATCATTTGGCATTTTAAAATACTCAACCGTTCTTGCAAGCGCGAAAGAATTTGCAGGTACTATACATACATCGCCTACAAAATCTACTACATTTTCTTCTACAAAATTTTTAGGATCTACAACGGTGGAATTTACATTAGTGAAAATCTTAAATTCTCTTCCAACTCTTATATCATATCCATAGCTTGAAAGCCCATAACTAACTATACCTTTACCTATATTTGCTTCACAAAATGGCTCTATCATATTGTACTCTAGTGCCATTTTTTTGATCCAATTATCTGCTTTTAAGCCCATTTTTGTCCTTTATAATTAAAGTGAATTTTTAAATTATATCTTAAAATAAAAGTAAAAAATAAATAATTGAAGTTATTTTTAGTATTTTTATATATAATTATAAATTAAGTCTTATAAATTAAGGAGAATATATGACAAAAGAAGAAATCAAAGAACTAATGCAACTTTTTGCAGAAGCAAATATAAGTAAGATTAAAATAAAAGAACAAGATGGATTTGAAATAGAACTTGAAAGAGATATGTGTTGTGAATTACCAGCTCCAGCTCCTGTTGCTCCAGCTCCACAGCCAATTAATGTAAATGTAGTTAATGAAACCAAAGCAAGCTCAAACTCTTCTAATAAACCGACCATCAATAGCCCTATGGTAGGTACTTTTTATCAAGCTCCAAGCCCAGGTGCAGCACCTTTTGCCAAAGCAGGACAAACTATCAAAAAAGGAAGTACTATAGCAATTATTGAAGCGATGAAAATTATGAATGAAATCGAAGCCGAATATGATTGTAGGATAGTAGAAGTATTAGTTGCAGATGGTCAGCCTGTAGAATTTGGTATGCCTTTATTTGTGGTGGAGAAATTATAAAATGGAAATTAAAAAAGTTTTAATAGCAAATCGTGGAGAAATTGCATTAAGAGCTTTAAGAACTGTAAAAGAAATGGGAAAAAAAGCAATTTGTGTGTATTCTACTGCAGATAAGGATGCTTTGTATTTAAAATATGCTGATGCGAGTATTTGCATAGGAAATGCTAGAAGTTCAGAAAGCTATTTAAATATCCCAGCTATTATTAGTGCAGCTGAAATTAGTGAAGCGGATGCGATTTTTCCAGGATATGGATTTTTAAGTGAAAATCAAAATTTTGTTGAAATTTGTGCAAAACATAATATCAAATTCATAGGTCCTTCGGTAGCTGCTATGGCACTAATGAGTGATAAAAGTAAGGCAAAACAAGTTATGCAAAGAGCAGGTGTGCCTGTAATCCCAGGAAGCGATGGGGCTTTAAATGGGGTTGAAGCAGCAAAAAAACTTGCTAAAGAAATAGGTTATCCTGTGATTTTAAAGGCAGCAGCAGGTGGTGGCGGCCGTGGTATGCGTGTAGTTGAAGATGAAAAAGATTTAGAAAAAGCTTACTGGTCAGCAGAAAGTGAAGCGATGAGTGCTTTTGGTGATGGAACTATGTATATGGAAAAATACATCCAAAACCCACGCCATATAGAAGTGCAAATCATAGGAGATAGCTTTGGAAATGTGATACATTTGGGTGAGAGAGATTGCTCTATGCAAAGACGCCATCAAAAACTTATAGAAGAATCTCCTGCAATTTTACTAGATGAAAAAACAAGAGCAAGACTTCATGAAACAGCAGTTAAAGCTGCTAAGGCTATTGATTATGAAGGTGCGGGAACTTTTGAGTTTTTAGTGGATAAAAATTTAGATTTTTATTTTATCGAGATGAATACGCGTTTGCAGGTTGAGCATTGTGTGAGTGAGATGGTAAGCGGGGTAGATATTATCGAGCTTATGATTAAAGTAGCAGAAGGGTATCCTTTACCAAAACAAGAAGAAATTAAACTTAAAGGTCATTCTATAGAATGTAGAATTACTGCTGAAGATTCTAAAACTTTCTTACCTTGCCCAGGTAAAATCACAAAATATGTAGCTCCTGCAGGACGCAATGTAAGAATGGAAAGCCATTGTTATCAAGATTATAGTGTGCCTCCATATTATGATTCTATGATTGGAAAATTAGTCGTTTGGGGAGAAGATAGAAACACAGCTATAGCTAAAATGAAAATAGCCTTGCAAGAGCTTATCGTAGGTGGGATAAAAACAACCAAAGATTTTCATTTAGCAATGATGGATAATGCAGATTTTATCAATAATAATTATGATACAAATTATCTTTCAAGACATTAATTGAAGATAGGTTTTAACCTATCTTAATTCTTCTATATGAGCATTTGCTCTTATTTTATCAAGATGATTTTTTAAGGCTTGTTCTTTTTGAGTTAGGGTATAGACATTGCTAACTTGATCTTTGATTAAATCAAATTCGATAGGATTTTTACCATATTTTTCTTTTACAAAATACACTATATAAGCGTTTTCGCCATTTAACACTGGAGTAAATTCTCCTATTTTTGTATTATTTAACAAAGCAAGTAATCTTGGATCTAAACTAGCTGCGTTTAAACTAATGGCTTTTGATTTAATTTGAGAATTTTTATACATAGGATTTTGTGCAAGCTGTTGTAAAAGTTCAGGATTGGTAGAATTATAAACAACTAAGTCTATATTTGAAAAAGTGCTAAATTTATCAAGATTGCTTTCATAAAAATGTTTTAGTGTTTCATCATCAATATTGATTTTTGCATTTTGCATTATGCTTCTATAAAGTTTTTCTCTTTCAAGATCTTTTCTAACTTTGTTTTTAAAAACTTCAAAACTTAAACCATCTTTTTCTATCTTTGCTTGCAAACCATTAATGTCAGTTTTATTGCCTTTTGCTATTTGGGCTAATTTTTCATTAAGTTCAAAAGTGCTTATATAAATTCCTAGCTTTTTAGCTTCACTTTGTTGAACTTTATCATCTACTAAAAATGCTATAGCTTTTTGTTTGTCATTAGTTTTTAATTCTTTCATAGTTTGTTCTATATCATAAAGAGTAATAGGTTGATTTTCTACTACCATTGCTACACCACCAAGGGTTTGAGCATATAAAATATTTGCAGCAAAACAACAAGATATTAAAAATTTTCTCATATAAAACCTTTATTTAAGTGTAAATATAGCATTATAACAATAAAAATTTAAAAAAGGTAAAAATATGCAAGAAATCACAACGCGTTTTGCTCCTTCTCCAACAGGATATTTGCACATAGGAGGGCTTAGAACAGCTTTATATAATTATCTTTATGCAAGAAAAAATAAGGGTAAATTTTTATTGCGTATTGAAGATACGGATTTAAAAAGAAATTTACAAGAAGCTACGCAAGCTATTATAGAAGCATTTAAATGGTGTGGGCTTGATTATGATGGGACGATTGAGTATCAATCTCAAAGATTTGATATTTATAAAAAATACATTCAAAAATTATTAGATGAGGGCAAGGCTTATTATTGTTATATGAGCAAAGAAGAGCTTGATGAGTTAAGAGCTAAGCAAGAAGCAGCTAAAGAGCGTCCAAAATATGATGGTAGATATAGAGATTTTAAAGGAATTCCGCCAAGTGGTATTGAGCCTGTGGTGCGTATAAAAGCACCACAAAGTGGAGAGATTAAATTTATAGATGGCATTAAAGGCGAGGTTAGTTTTAAGGCTGAAGATATTTTAGATGATTTTGTAATTGCAAGAAGCGATGGTAGCCCAATTTATAATTTAACCGTTGTAATTGATGATGCACTAATGGGTGTGAGTGATGTTATAAGAGGAGATGATCATTTATCAAATACTCCAAAACAAATTGTCCTTTATGAGGCACTAGGCTTTAAAATTCCTAAATTTTATCATGTGGCTATGATACATGGTGAAGATGGTAAAAAACTTTCTAAGCGTCATGGAGCAACTGATGTGATGGAATATAAAAATATGGGGATTTTACCTCAAGCCCTGCTTAATTTCTTAGTGCGTCTTGGTTGGAGTCATGGCGATGATGAAATTTTTTCTTTAGAAAGTATGCAAGAGCTTTTTGATCCAAATCATATTAACAAAAGTGCTTCTTGTTATAATTTTAAAAAATTAGAATGGCTTAATGCTCATTATATTAAAACTTTACCTTTTGAAGAAATCAATAGACAATTAAAAGATTTAGGATTTGATTTAAGTCAGTATGAAAAAGCAGGCTTTTTGCTAGATATGTTAAGAGAGAGAGCTAAAACCTTACATGATATTATTAGTGGGGCTAAAGTGTTACTAAATGACCCAAAAGAATATGATCAAAAGGCTGTAGATAAATTTCTTAATGTTACAAATTTAACTTATTTGGAAAAATACGCTATGGTTTTAAATGAGCAAAAAAATGCTTGTGAATTTGAAGAATTAACTAATCAATTCTTAGAAGAAAATAATCTTAAGTTAAAAGATCTAGCTCAAGCTATACGCATTGCACTCACAGGAAACTCGGTTAGTCCTAGTATATTTGAAGTATTGGAATTTTTAGGAGTGCAAAAGGCTAAACTTAGGATAAAAAATTTACTAAATTATATGAAGGAAAAATAATGAATTTAAAAGAAGAGGCTTTAGAATATCACTTAGGTGGTAAAGTAGATATTGTTGCTAGAAAGCCTATGGATAGTGCACATGATTTATCTTTGGCGTATTCTCCTGGGGTTGCTGAACCTTGTATTGAGATAGCAAAAGATGAAACTTTAGCTTATAAATACACTAATAAAGCTAATTTAGTTGCTATAGTAAGCGATGGTAGTGCAGTTTTAGGACTTGGCAATATAGGAGCGAGTGCAAGCAAACCAGTTATGGAAGGAAAAGCTTGTTTGTTTAAAAAATTTGCTAATGTTAATGCTTATGATTTAGAAATTAATGCTCATAGTATAGATGAAATTGTTACTTTTTGTAAAGCTATAGCGCCTACTTTTGGAGGGATTAATTTAGAAGATATTTCAGCACCAAAATGCTTTGAAATAGAAGCTGCTTTGCAAGATCTTGGAATTCCTGTAATGCATGATGACCAACATGGAACCGCGATCATTTCTACAGCAGGATTAATGAATGCTATGGAAATTAGTGGTAAAAAATTTGAAGATATTAAAGTAGTGGTAAGTGGTGCAGGTGCAGCAGGTATTGCAAGTGCTAGAATGTATAGAAATTTAGGGGTTAAAAATATCGTTTTAGTAGATAGTAAAGGTGTGATTAATACTCAAAGAGATGATTTAAATAAATACAAACTAGAATTTGTAAGCGATACCAAAGATAGCACTTTAAGAGAAGCTTTAAAAGGTGCTGATGTATTTTTGGGTTTGAGTGCACCTAAGATTTTAGATGATGAGATGATTTTAAGTATGGCAAAAGATCCCGTGATTTTTGCATTAGCTAATCCTGTACCTGAAGTAATGCCAGAAGATGTTAAAAGAGTTAGGAACGATGCTATAGTTGGAACAGGTAGAAGTGATTATCCAAATCAAATTAATAATGTTTTAGGTTTTCCTTTTATCTTTAGAGGAGCTTTAGATGTAAAGGCAACTAAAATTACTGAAAATATGAAAATAGCAGCCGCAAAAGCTTTGGCTGATTTAACTAAGCTTGAAGTAACTGATGAGGTAAAACAAGCTTATGGAGTAGAAGAGCTTAGTTTTGGTAGAGATTATGTGATACCAAAACCATTTGATAGCAGAGTAAAAGCTGTAGTTAGTGCTGCGGTAGCAAAAGCTGCGGTTGAAGATGGAGTAGCTTTGATAAATAATTTTGATTATCAGAGATATTTTGATAGTTTAAAATAATTTTTTATAAATTAAGTTTTATTTAAAATAATTTTTTATTATAAAACTTAATTTTATCTATTTTTTATTGTTTATATGAGTTATAAAAACATATTTTTTAAAAATCATTTAAAAAATATGTTTTAAATGTTACTTTTTTTCTTTTTAAATTATATAAATTTGATATTACTAGTGTTTTTAATAAAATTAATTTATATTTAAGATATTTTTTAATAGGATATTTTTACTTAATCATAGAAAGGTCGAGATGATTTTTGGTAAGATAGATTATCTTAATTTACTCCCTTTACATATCTATCTTAAAAAATCAGCTTTTCCTAGCTATGTTAAGCAAACTACAGAATACAAAAAAGGGGTTCCTAGTAAGCTAAATCGCCATTTGTATTTTAGACGCATTGATGCAGCGATTATCTCAAGTGTTGAAAGTCGTAGAAAAAAATACAAAACCTTAAATGTGGGGATTTGCGCAAGCAAAAAGGTAAAAAGCGTTTTAGTGAAAAAACAATCTGAAAGCAAAGAAGATGCAAGCTCTGCAACTTCTAATGCTCTTGCAAAAGTTTTAAAGCAAAAAGGGGAGGTTATCATCGGTGATAAGGCTTTAAAACTTTATTTGCAAAATCCAAAAGATTATATTGATTTATGCGAATTATGGTATGAAAAGACAAAACTACCTTTTGTTTTTGCTCGATTTTCTTGTATTAAAAATTTTTCTATTTATAAAAAAATGATGAAAAATTTCACAAAAAGTAAAATTTTCATTCCGCAATATATTTTGCTAGATTATTCTAAGTCAAGAAATCTTTCTCAAAAAGAAATTAGTGCATATTTAAAGCTAATTTACTACAAAATAGGAACAAAGGAGCAAAAGGCGCTAAAAAAATTTTTAGCTAATGCAAACAGCAAGATACTATAAAAAGGACAATTTATGAGTATAGCTAAACAATATATCAATGAAACCTTAGAAAAAATTCAAGCAACTTCCCCAAGACAACCTATCTTTTTTCAAGCAGCAACTGAGGTGTTAAATTCTTTAGAACCTTTACTTGAATCTAACAAAACTTATCAAGATCATGCTATATTAGAGCGTATTGTTATGCCTGAAAAAACGACTATTTTTAGAGTAGTATATATTGATGATGCAGGTAAAGCTCAAACACATTTTGGTTATAGAGTACAGTTTAATTCTAGTTTAGGACCTTATAAAGGTGGGATCAGATTTCATCCTAGTGTAGATTTAGATGTTTTGAAATTTTTAGGTTTTGAACAAATTTTCAAAAATTCTCTAACAGGTTTAATGATAGGGGGAGCTAAAGGTGGAGCAAATTTTGACCCTAAAGGCAAAAGCGAAGCAGAAATTATGCGTTTTTGTCAAGCTTTTATGGCCGAGCTTTCAAAAATCATAGGTGCAAGCACTGATGTGCCAGCAGGTGATATAGGGGTTGGTGCTAGAGAAATTGGATATATGTTTGGAGCTTATAAGAAAATTAGCTCTAATTTTGATGGAACTTTAACGGGAAAGAAAATTCCATGGGGTGGAAGTTTAGTAAGAACAGAAGCAACAGGGTATGGCTGTGTGTATTTTACTCAAGAAATGCTAGCAAAATATAACAATGCATTAGAAGGAAAAGAGTGTGCAGTTTCAGGTAGTGGAAATGTGGCAATTTATACCATAGAAAAATTACATCAACTTGGTGCAAAAGCAATCACAATAAGCGATAGCGATGGATTTGTTTATGATAAAGATGGGATAGATTTAGATTTATTAAAAGAAATTAAGGAAGTAAAAAGAGCTAGAGTGAGTGATTATGCAATGCTTAAAAAAGGTGCTATTTTTACTCCAAAAAGTGCGTATAAACAAGGTTGTAATGGAGTATGGAGTATACCTTGTGATATAGCTTTTCCAAGTGCTACGCAAAATGAATTAAATTTAGAAGATATTAAAACCTTATATCACAATGGTTGTCGTATGGTAGCAGAGGGAGCTAATATGCCAAGCACACTTGAAGCGATCGATTTTATGTTAAATCAAAAAGACTTTTTATTTGCGCCAGCTAAGGCTGCTAATGCAGGTGGTGTAGCGACTTCTCAACTTGAAATGCAACAAAATGCAAGTATGTGTCAATGGAGCTTTGAGGAGGTTGATGCAAAATTATATAAGATTATGAAAAATATTTTTGAAAATTCATACGAGTGTGCAAAAGCTTATAATCATGAAGGAAATTTAGTAGTAGGTTCAAACATAGCAGGCTTTAAAAAAGTAGCTGATGCGATGATTGATCATGGTTATATTTAAAAAGATGGCTTAAATGCCATCTTTAGTGTATATAAAAAAAGCTTGTTATTTGATTAGCGATTTTTTCTTCTAAAGACTCTTTGGCTCTGTCTATATTGCCAAGATAAGCAGTTCTTGCTAAAAGCGAGGTGCTTTGAGTAGAGTTTTTGGAGCTAATTTGTAAATTAACTTGCAAAAGATAGTAATTTTCTACTTCCATTTCAAAAACATCATCTATTTTATCAAAGTCATTATAAAAAAATCTCGCATTAGAAGCGCGTAATCTTTGCGCGTAAGAAAATTTCTTAAAATCTACTATATTGATATAAATTTTATAATCACTTTGAACATTATTTAAAACTAAGCCTAAATTTTGTAATTTTTGAGCGAGCTTGGCTTCTAAATTTGTGTTTAATTTTGAAGGATTATTGATGTGTAAAGAAAAACTTTGATTTTTATTAGCATGCAGGAAAATACCTTCATTATTTGTTTGGATAAAAGTTTGCATAGGGCCTGTGCAAGCACTTAAAAATAGTGCAAACACAAGCAAGAAAAAATTATTTTTGAGCATCGATTATAGTTGGCACAGCACGAAGACCAAGTTTAGAGTATTTTGCGAAAGTTTCTCTTACTGCTTTAACCTCAGCTTCACTAGGTTTTTTATAATCTTTTAAATTTTTATCATAATATTTTTTCATGATAGCGATTTTTTGTGCATCATCTTTAGCATTTTTACTTTCTTTGTAAATTAATGCAGATTTTTCAAAAGCACTAGTATCATGGATAGGGGTTAAGATAAATTTCACTTGATGGGTTTTTAGTGTTTCTTCTATTTTATCTAAATGCATTCTACAATATGGACATTCAGGATCGCTAAAAACATAAAGTAAAGGTTTGTTTTTATCGCCTAAAGAAATAAACATTTTTTCTTTTTTAAGTTCAACTAGAGCTTTTTTTGAAAATTCAGCTTGTTGTTTTTCCATGAGTTTTGCTTGATAAACTTGAGAGTAAAATTCACCTTTTTTTACATCAATTACTTCAGTTGTGATGATATTATCTTGAGTGAAAACGATTTCTTGGAAATTTTTACCACTAATTTCAAAATTAACTATCACAGCTTCAAAGTTAGTATCAGGAATTTTTTCTCTACTAGAAACACTAATGTTTGCATTTGATAAATTTGGATTTTTCTTAAAAAAATTAATAATTTCTTCATTACTTGCAGCAAATAAAGAGCTAGCAAGGGTTAAGAGAGCTAAAGATTTTTTCATCATTTTCCTTTGTTTTAAAATTTTTGCACATTATAAAATGTAATCTTTAACACTTAGATTTTTAATATTCTTTTTTCCTCTATTTTTTTAACTTGAGGATAGTTTTTATCAAGATATTCTAAATAAGCTATGGCATATTTTCTTGAAATTTGAAAATGATTTTTAACAAAAGCTACATCTAAATGATGATTTTGCAAAAGTTTTAAAAACTCTTGCATGAGATTTTCAAGAGTATTTTTTTCTATAAAAAGATTATGTGCTAATCTTTTGACTTTGTTTTCTTTAGTGAGTTTTTTTAAGATAAGATCTCCATTTTTCCTATCAAGCTCTAAATATTCATAAAGATTGTAAGGTGCGGTAGGTTTTATACCTTCTTTTTTTAAAATTTCATAAAGCTCACAATGAGCCTTTTCTTGTAATTTTTCAAAATCTTGTCCTTTTAAAAACCATATGCCATCTTTAAAATCTAATTTTTCTTGCATTTGCTTGAGTGTATAAGCGCAAAAGCTCTCACTTGCCCAGCTAAGCCTTAAGGCGATAGAATGAGGCGAGATTAAAGCATAAGGATTTTTAGAGAAAATAAAATCAATAAATTCTTTCAAAGTTTGTATAGCATTTAAATCATATACATTTAAAGCTTGCTCATCGACAAAAACATGATTTAAGCTTTTTGCTAGGTTTAGGGCTTGCTCATGAGTGAGTTTAAAGCGTTGATAGCTTGAAAGTAATCCAAAGCCAAGTTTGTGAGTTTGTTTTAAAAACTCAAATACTTTTTTAAAATCTTTTTGTTCTAAAAGTGCTAAATACTTAGCTTTTATATCTTTTTTTAAAGGCTCACTTACCGCATTAAGAACCACACCACCACTTTTAATACGCCCATTTTCAAGCAAGATGAATTTATCATCAAAACACAAAGGTAGGTTTTTATCAAACTCTAAGCTAATATAAGTTTTATCTTCAAATTCTTTGATTACACTAATTTTTGTATTAAGCTTTTTTGAGCCACTACAAAATTCTAAAATACTCCCGTGTTTAATCTCTGTACTAAAAACAACCCCATCGATACTTTTAAAGCTTTTAAAAACACCTTTTTTACTTAATATATAGCCTTTTTTTAACTCATGATAATCACAATTTAAACTCAAAGCAACTCTATTATAAGCTTTTGCTTCTAAAACATTTTCTTCATGAATTTGTATGTTTTTTACAATGATATCTTTTTGATTTTCAAGGCAAAATATTTTTTCATTTTTGCTTATTTTTCCTTCATTTAAACTCCCTGTTACTACCGTTCCTATACCTTTTAGAGAAAAAACCCTATCAATGTAGTATCTAAAAATCAAATTTTCATCATTTTCTTTAGGCTTTAAACTAAGTAGATAGTTTTTTAAATTTAATATACTTTGCTCATCATAAATGCTTGTTGGAAAAACTTTTAAGATATTGATTTTAAAGGCTTTTAATTCTTTTAAAAGCTCTGCTTGCTTTTGTACTAAATCCTTGCATAAATCAACCTTACTCAAAATAAGCACTACATCTTTTACGCCTAAAAATTCCAAAACCCTTAAATGCTCTATACTTTGAGCCTTTAAACCCTCGTTTATATCTATGACAAACATACATACTCTAAAGCCAAAAGCACCACTTATCATAGTTTTAATTAAACTTTCATGCCCAGGCACATCGATAAAAGCAATATTTAAATTTTCACTTTTTAAATTTGAAAAGCTAAGATTAATCGTAATGCCTTTTTCTTGCTCTTCTTTTAAATCGTCACCTTCAAAACCATTTAAAGCTTTAATAAGTGAAGTTTTACCATGGTCAATATGCCCAGCAGTGCCTATGATGATACTATGCATGAAATACCTCTTTGATAGCGTGGATTAAACGGTTTAAATCTTTTTCTAAAATACTTCTAAAATCTAGCACAAAATGCCCATTTTCAACACGACCGATTACGCCTTTTTTTCTAAATTTTTCTTGTAAAAGCAAAGCTTTCTCATCAAAACTTAACACAAAAGTATCTAAGCTTTTATCAGGCATAGAGCCACCACCTACTAAACTTTTAGAAGCTTTTAACTCACATTTTATAGGAATTTTTTCTTTGATAAAGAGTGCCTTTTTTTCTATGGTTTTTAAATCATCATTTAAAAGTTTTAGTGTGGGGATTTTTTCATATTCTTTTTCTAAGTAAGCTTTGGCAGTTTCATTTAAAAAAGCTAGAGTGATTTTATCAACCCTTAGCATTCTTAGAAGTTGATTTTTTTTTAATTGTTGAATGTATTTTTTCTTTCCAAGTATAATGCCTGCTTGAGTAGAACCAAAAAGTTTATCACCGCTAAAACTTAAAATATCACAATGTTTTAAAAGCTCTTTCACACTCGGCTCGTTTTTACTAAGTTGTTTGTTAATCTTTTCACACCAGCCAGCACCCAAATCATAATAAGATATGAGTTTTTTCTTTTTTGTTAAAGCGTGAATTTCACTTAAGCTTACTTCTTCAAAAAATCCTTTAAAAGCAAAATTAGAACGATGGGTTTTTAAAATCATTTTAGTATTTTCATTGATAGCTTTTTCATAATCATATAAATGAGTTTTATTAGTCGCGCCTATTTCTTTTAGCCTAACACCAGCTGCTAGCATAACTTCAGGAATTCTAAAATTTCCCCCAATCTCAACTAGCTCACTTCTTGAAGTAATAACTTCTTCATTTTTTGCTAAGGTGTTTAAGATCAAAAATACAGCCGAGGCGTTATTATTAACAACTAAACAATCTTCACAATCAAATAATATTTTTAAATTTGCACTAAGTGCGTCATACCTTGAGCCTCTTTTGCCACTTTGCATGTTAAACTCTAAATTAGAATAAGAGCAGATGATTTCTTTAGTTCTTTCAAAAATACTCTCATCAATAATGCTACGACCAAGATTAGTGTGTATGATAACTCCACTAGCATTGATCAAACTTTGACTTTGCATATTTAAAAACTCATCAATACTTTGAGCAATTTTACTTAGCAAATCTTGCAAGCTAAAATTTAAATTTTCATTTTTACTTAGTTCTTTTTTACAATTTGAAACAACTATTTTTGCAAAATGAGATCTTAAATACAAAGGGTAGCTAGCCAAATTTTCATCGTTTATAAGCGTGTTTATGGGTGGAAAATTTCTAAATTTGTTCATCTTAAACCTTAAGAATAAATTAGTAAAATTATAACTTTTTTATAATGAAATTTATATAATTAAGATTAAAAAATTTAAAAGAGAGCGTTATGAAAGATTTTGTATTTTTAGAAAATGAAGATTTAATTCCTTTAAGTGATGATATTAGTATAGTTCAAAAAGCCTGTAATGAAGAAGTTTTTATAGGAAATTCAAAGCTTTTAAATCCTGAAGTTTATGCACCTGAGATTAATTTTTACCTTAAAAACTCACAAGATGATGTGCTTAAAAAAGCCAAAACTATTGAGTCCTTATATAAGATTAGATCTAAAGTTTATGATTTAGGACTTGATTTAGAATACACCAAAGAAGTGGGTAAAAATGTAATTATTGTAAGCAATGAGGATCAAAATGAGCTTATTGAAAGCTTAAAAAAACAAGAATACAAGGTTTTAAAACTAAGTAATGAGCAATGTTTGGGTGTTTTGGGTTGCGTGGGCGAGCTTTGCGTGATAGCTTTAAAAGATAATGAGCAAGTAGAGATTGATTGTGATTTTTTCTTATATGATGTAAAAAAAGAAAGTTTTGATCAACAAAGTGGTTGCTATGATTTAACTACCTTAAGTCAAGAAGAGCTTATAAAACTTTTAAATTCTAATTCTCCAAAATATAAATTTAGAAATTATATTAGTTATGATGATAGCATTTGTCAATACCATGAAAGAAGAAGTATTCATTGTGGAAAATGTGCTGAAATTTGTCCTAGTGTGGCTATTTTAAAAGATGATGAGCAAAGAAAATTAGAATTTTCTCATGTGGATTGTTTAAGCTGTGGTGATTGTGTAGGAATTTGTCCTAGTGGAGCGCTTGATTATGCACCTATGCCACGCAATAGCTTTTATGAAATTTTAAAATTTTATGAAGATAAAATCATTTTAATAATCCCTGAGAAAATGTCTATAGAAAATTTAAATATCACTTTAAAAGAAGATGTAATGCCTTTTATGATTAAAGGCGAGAATTATCTTGATCAAGCACATTTTTTAGCTATGCTTCAAACAAGTGGTGCGAGTGTGATTTTTTATAGTGATGGCTTATCGCAAGGTGCTTTAGAAGTGATAGCTTTGATGAATGAAATTTTTCAAAGAAAATTTAAACAAAACGCAATTTTTCTAGCTAAAGATGAAAAAGAACTTTTAGAGGCTATAAATCAAGCACATTTTATAGAAAATCTCAAATTTATTTCTTATAATCCTGCGCTTTTAAAAAGAGAAGATTTTGCTATAAGATTAAGAGAGCTTATAAAGGAAGAAAATTTAGGCAATATCCCAAGTAAAGAATGGATACGCTATGGAAAAATCACCATCAATGCAGACACCTGTACCTTATGTCTTTCTTGTGTGGGAGCTTGTAATGTAGGAGCTTTAGTGGCTGATACTAAGGATAATTCTTTGAAATTTAATGCAAGCTTATGTACTACCTGTGGGTATTGTGAGGCAAGTTGTGCTGAAAAAGATACTTTAATGCTTCAAAGAAGTGGGATAGATTTGGAAAAAGAGTATTTTTCTTTTATGGTTTTAGCTCAAGATGAACTTTTTGCTTGTGTAGAGTGTGGGAAAGAATTTGCTACTAAAAAGGCCATTGAAAAAATTGCTAGCATTATGAAACCAAGATTTATAGGTGATGAAGCTAAGATAAAAACACTATATTGCTGTGCTGAATGTAAAGCAAAAGTAATGATACAAAGTATGAATGTGCTTTAAGCCAAAAGGCTTAAGCACTAAGTTTTAGCTTGTATTAAAAATTTTATATAATTTTTTAATATACAAGTTAATTTAAATTATAGTTTTTATACTTTGCTTAAATTTAGCGCAAAAGCTTTTTGGCTCAAAAGCACTTCATCGTTTTCTTTAAAATCTTTAGCTTCTAAAGGACTTAGTGTTACTTGGCTGATTTGATTACCTATGGCAAGTATGGCTATAAATATGCTATCTTGTTTTTGTAGTTTTAAAATGCGTGCTTTTATGGCAAATTTTTGCGAGCCTTGTGTCTTTAAAAAAACTTCATTAGGCGAGCCTTCTTTGATGATGGCTCCATTTTCTAAAATGATGACTTTATTAGCTAGTTTATAAACTTCACTTACATCATGGCTGATTAAAATAGTAGTGATTTTATAAGTTTTATGTATATTTAAAAGATAATCATGCAAGTGTAGTTTTATCTCATTATCTAAGGCGCTAAATGGCTCATCTAAAAGTAAAAGTTTGGGTTTTTGCATAATGGCTCTTGCTAAAGCTACGCGTTGTTTTTGTCCCCCGCTTAGTTCTAAAATATGACTTTTTTTGTGTTTGCTTAAATCTAAAAGTTCTAAAAGTTCATTAGCAAATTTTAGATCTTTTTTGGCAAAAAGTAAGTTTTGCTCTACATTCATATTTTCAAATAAAGCATAATCTTGAAAAACAAAGCCAAGTTTTCTTTTTTGTGGGCTTAGAAAGTTTTTATCATCAAAAAATATCGTATTATTAAAAGTGCAAATTCCTTGTGCTTTTTCAAAACCTGCTAAAATTCTCAAAAGCGTAGTTTTGCCACTACCACTTTTTCCAAAAATAGCACAAAATTCTCCTTCTTTAACTTCAAATTTAACCTTAAGTTTAAATTCTTTTTCTTTATTTTTAAAGATTTTTTCAAAGTCAAGTTTTAGCATAAATACTCTTTGATAAATAAAGCACTAGGATGTACATAAGCAAATACAAAATCATTTTTTTGATAATTTTGCTCTAAAAACTCATGGGTGCTAATTTGAGCTTCGAAAGTGCAAATTTCATTTTCTAATCTTACGATAGTGATGATTTGTCCTTGAAAAATATCAATGATTTTTGCATAAAAGGTATTTAAAAATGAATTTTCTAAATTTTTTTTACTAAGCAAGCACTCGCTGCTTTTAAAAGCTAGTAAAACTTCTTGATCAATGCTTGCTTTTTCATCAAGTTCTAAAGCAAGCATAAATAATTTATGTTTATTTATAAGAAATTCTACCCAGTTTATATTTTCATGATTTTTTATAGTATTTATTTTAGCTTTAATCATGGGATATTATAGCCATAAGCTTTGAAAATTTCCTTAGCCTTTTTGCTTAAAATAAAATTATAAAATTTCTTAGCTTTAGCATTATCTTTACCATAAGAAGTGATAACAATGCCTTGATTGATTGGTTCATAAAGCTTTGGATTGATTAAAATATAATTTTTTCCTTCTTGGAGTTTATAAGATTTTAGCGTATCTTCATATAAAGCACTTGCTGCTATAAAACCCACATCGGCTGCTTTTAATGTTTGAGTAAGTGCTTCTCCTATAGATTTTGCCTCGATGATTTTAGCTTTTGCTTGCTCATAAATTTTAGTATTTTGTAAAGTTTCTATGCTAGCTTGACCATAAGGAGCAGCTTTGGGATTAGCTATGGTGATGATTTTTACTTTTTCTTCTTTAAGTGTGTCTAATCCTTTGCTTAAATCCATTCTAACACTGAGTAAAGCTAAAGCTCCTTGAGCATAAATAACAGGTTTTGTGCTAGTAAAATTATCATCATACAAGCTTTGTGCAAATTTCATATTTGCAGCCATAAATATATCAAATGGCGCACCATTTTTAATTTGTGAGACTAAATTTCCACTAGCGCCTAAGCTTACATTGATACTAATATCAGGGTTTTCTTTTTGAAATTCTTTTTGCAAGGCTTTAAAAGCGTAAGCTACATTTGCAGCTGCAGCGATATTTACATCAGCACTATAGCCAAAAATACACAAAAAAAGTAGGGTAAAAATTTTTTTCATTTTTTATCCTTTTAATAGTAAATTTTAAAAAAATTATAGCTTATTTTTAAAAGCAAAAATAAATTTATATTTTTTGCATATTTTCTAAGACTTATTTCATAAGTAAATAAAAATTACTAATTTTTTTTAAAGAATATTTTTAATGTAAAAATTTATTTTAATTTTTGTATAATATAAGATTTCAATTTATGAAATTTTAAAAGGAAAAAGCTTGTTAAAATACATACTAACTTTGTGTTTATTTTTTAACACTTTGATTTTAGCAAATGACTTTGAAGATTTTGAACAAGAATATCAAAAAAAAGAAGTCAAAGATAGCTTTTATACTTACAATAAAGCTATGAGTAAATTTAATTATGATCTTTATACTTATTTTTTAAGACCGGTTGTGCTTTCTTATAAAAGCATTACTCCAAGCTTTATAAGAACAGGTGTAAAAAATGCTTTTGATACCACAAGATCACCTTTTAGATTTATTAATCATCTTTTAAGTTTAGAATTTAGAAAAGCTGGTGAGGAATTTGGAAGATTTTGTGTGAATGTGATTTTTGGATTTGGTTTGTTAGATAGTGCGAGTAAAACTCCTTTAAAAAGTTATGAAGCTGATTTTGGAACGACTTTGGGTAAATGGGGAGTAGGTAGTGGAGCGCATTTAGTGCTCCCGTTTTTAGGCCCTTATAATGTAAGAGATGCTTTAGCTTTGCCCGTAAATTGGTTTATGGTGCCTGAGGGGTATATTGAGAATTTTTGGGTTGGTGTGGGTGTAAATGCTGCATTAAAACTCAATGAATTAAGTTTTGAGTATGAAAAAATAGATGATATTTACCAAAATAGTGTAGATTATTATATTTTTATACGCGATGCGTATGAACAAAGACGCCAAGAACTCATCAAATAAGGAGATAAAATGAAAAAAATCATAGTTTTGCTTTTTAGCGTAGTATTTGCTTTTGCTTTAAATTTGCAAGATATTTCTAAAACCATGCAAGAAAAAATTGATGAGAGCTTAAAAATTCTAGATCAAAATAAAAACGATAAAGCTAAAGCAGCGGAAAAAATCTTTACTTTATTTGATGGTGTTTTTGATTATGAGTTTATGGCTAAGCTTAGTCTTTCTACAAGATATGAAAAATTAAGTGAAAATGAAAAAAATGAATTTAACAAAGCTTTTGAAAAAAACCTTAAAAAAAGTTTCACAGATAAGCTTGCTTTGTATGATTCTCAAAAATTAAAAGTGATTAATTTAGAAGAAAAAAATAAAAGAGCCTTTTTAAAAACTTCTATGATAGTAGATGGTAAAGAAAATTTTGTAATCTTTAAATTTTATGATAAAAATAATGACTGGCAAATTTATGATGTGGATATTTTTGGTATAAGTATTATACAAACTTATCGCTCACAATTTAAAGATGTCTTACAAAATGGTGATTTTAAAACCTTGCTTGAAAAGCTTTCTAGTGTTGATTTTTCTAAATAATGCTAAGTAAAATTTTAAAAATCTTTCTTAATTTCCCAAAGCTAACTTTGGGGATTACTTTAATCTTTTGTATATTTTTTAGTTTTTTTGCTAAAAATTTAAGTGTTGATGCAAGTGCTGAAAGCTTGCTTTTAGAGCATGATGAGGGTTTGAAACTATATAGAGAAGTTTCAGCACGTTATGGCAATGATAATTTTTTAATGCTTGCTTTTGCTCCTAAAAATAAAGATATTTTTGCTAAAGAAAATTTAGAAACTATCAAAAACTTAACCCTTGATTTAGAAAAAATCAATGGTGTGCAAAAGGTACTTTCTATCACTAATGCGCCTTTACTTGCAAGTTCTAAAGGTAAAGAATTAAAAGAGCTTATCCAAAATATACCTAATATTTTTAGTCAAGATGTGGATGTTAATCTAGCTAAAAAAGAAATTTTAAATCAACCCTTTTATAAAAATAATATCATCTCAAAAGATGGAAAAACAACAGGAATTTTGATTTATCTAGCGCCTGATCTTGTTTATAATGACTTGATTAATTCAAGAGATAGTGCAAAAAGTAAAAATGAAAAAGAGCATTTTAGAGCCTTGATTAAAAAGTACCAAGAAAGCTCAAGGGAATTTAGTGCAAAAAGATTAGAAGAAATTACTAAAATAGTATCTAAATATAGTCAAAATGGAGACTTTTTACACCTTGGTGGTGTTGAAATGATCGCTAATGATATGATTAATTATGTAAAAAGTGATTTAAAAATTTATGGACTTAGTTTAATAGGGCTTTTATTTATAGCACTTTGGTGGTTTTTTGGCTCTTTGCGTTTAGTGTTTTTGGCTTTGGGAATTTGTGTGGTTTCGCTTTTTACTTCAAGTGGGATTTTCGCGCTTTTGGGCTTTGATATTACTGTGGTGTCTTCAAACTATGTAGCTTTGGTACTCATTATCACTGTTTCTGTTGTGATACACTTAATCGTGCATTTTATAGAAAATTTACACAAACACCCAAAAACTAGCGTTTATAAGCTTTTACTCTCAACCTTACTTGATAAAGCAAGTCCTAGTTTTTTTGCTATTTTAACCACGGTTGTTGGGTTTTTAAGTTTTGTTTTTTCAGATATTGAGCCTATTATCAAACTCGGTATTATGATGAGCCTTGGCATCAGTGTGAGTTTGATTTTAGCTTATATTTATTTTGCAAGTATTTTAGTATTAATGCCGCGTTTAAATTTTAAAGAGCTTAATCAAAATTCGTTGAAATTTTTAAGTTTTTGTGCAAATGTAAGTTTAAAACATAGAAAATTTATCTATGGTATAAGTTTATTTTGTGTGGCTTTTGCTTTGTATGGAATTTTGCAAATTAAAGTAGAAAATAGTTTTGTGAGTTATTTTAAAGATAGTTCTAGGATTAAACAAGGTTTGTTGATTATAGATAAAGAGCTAGGTGGAACTATGCCTTTAGATGTGATTGTCAAATTTAAGCAAAATCCAAAACAAAATGAAAGCTTAGATGAGTTTGAACAAGAATTTGATGATTTATCCAAAGATGATAGATATTTTTTTAGTAGTGAAAAAACAAGAATAGCTGCTAAGGTTCATGAGTTTTTAAGTAAGCAAAAATATGTAGGTTCTGTGCTTAGCTTACAAAGTTTGCTAGAGCTTGGAAAAAGCATTAATGATGGTAAGACTTTAGATGATTTTGCTCTAGCATTTTTATATGAAAATTTAGATGAGAATTTTAAAAAGCAAGTTTTAACCCCTTTTGTAAGTGTAGAAAATAATGAGTTGCGATTTAGCGTGCGTATGCTAGATAGTGATCCAAATTTAAGACGCGATGCTTTTTTAAAACAGCTTGAAAAAGACCTAAAAGAACTTTTACAAAATGATAATGTAGAGGTTAAAATCAGTGGTATTATGCCTTTGTATAATAATATGCTTCAAAGTCTTTTTTCATCACAATTTGACACTTTAGTCTTTGTGGTGCTTGTGATTTTTGCTTTGTTTGTGGTGATTTTTAGAAGTTTTGTTTATGCTTTTGTGGCGATTTTGGCCAATCTCATACCTTTAGCTTTAGTGTTTGGCTTAATGGGTGTTTTAAATATACCACTTGATATTATGAGTATTACCATAGCTGCTATTTGTATAGGAATAGGAGTTGATGATATGATTCATTATATTCATCGTTTTAAAGAAGAATTAAAACATAAAAGCTTAGAAGAGGCTATAAAAGCTTCACATATAGGTATAGGAAGTGCGATTTATTATACTAGTGTTACGATTATTCTAGGTTTTTTAGTGATGATTAGCAGTAATTTTATCCCGACGATTTATTTTGGTTTGCTTACGGTTTTGGCTATGAGTTTGCTTTTATTTGGTTCGCTTTTTTTATTACCAAGTTTTATTTTAACTTATCATTATTTTAAAACAAAATTAAAATAAAGTAAAATCCAAATCACATAAACACCAAAAGCAATAAGCATATATTTTATAAATTGTTTCATCAATACTCCATTTTTTCTAATACCCTTAAGATATAAGTAGCAAACATTAGCGCTTGTGAGCGGTGTGAAATTTTTAATTTTACTTGCTCATCTAATTCACCTAAGGTTTTATCAAAACCTTTTGGGATAAATAAAGGATCATATCCAAAGCCATTATTACCTCTTGGAGTATCAATAGCAAGGCCATGCATATATCCATGCGTGCTAAAATGTCCATATTTTGAGCTTATGGCTATGGCTGCAGTGTAAAAAGCTTTGCTTTGATGTAGATTTTTTTCATGTAAAGCTTGGATGAGCTTGTTTCTATTGGCCTCATCAGTGCCTTCTTGAGAGTATCTTGCAGAAAAAATCCCTGGCGCATTGTCTAAAGCCTCTACGCTTATACCACTATCATCGCTTAAGGTGATAAATTCATTTTGTTTTTTGCCTAAAGCATTAAAAAAAGCTTTAGATTTTATCAAAGCATTTTCTTTAAAACTTATGCCATCTTCGATGATTTCAAAAGGGGTGATGATTTCATTTAAGGCATAAATTTCATAAGTAGTTAAAAATTTTTTGATTTCTTCTACTTTGTGTGCATTAGAAGTTGCTAGAATGATTTTTAATTTTTTCTTCATAAATTACTCTTTTTGTTTTGACTTTAAAAAAAGTTTATCAAAATCATAGTAAAATTATCCTTTATAAGGAGAAAAGATGTTAAAAACTGTTTTACCTTTGTCTTTTATTGTAGGAACTAGATTTTTTGGATTGTTTATAGTTTTGCCGGTTTTAAGTTTATATGCTTTAAATTTAAAAGGAGCCAATGAGTTTTTAGTAGGGCTTTTAGTAGGTGTGTATGCTCTAACTCAAATGGCATTGCAAGTTCCTTTTGGTATGATTTCAGATAAAATAGGGCGTAAAAAAACTATGCTAATAGGACTTGTGGTGTTTATCATAGGTTCTTTGGTGTGTTCATATGCTGATGATATTTATACGATGATGTTTGGAAGGCTTTTACAAGGTGCAGGAGCCATAGGAGCAGTAGCTACTGCTATGATAAGTGATTTTATCAATGAAGAAAATCGTGGTAAGGCTATGGCTATCATGGGTTCATTTATAGGACTTTCTTTTGCAGCTTCTTTAGTGCTTTCTCCTTTAATGAGTGCTAAATTTGGACTTTCTAGTTTGTTTGATTTAAGTGCCATTTTAAGTCTAATTTGTATCGTGCTTTTATTTAGCGTTGTGCCAAAAGAGCATACAATAGTGCATGAAAATACTAAAACTCCATTGAAAAAACTTTTAAAAGAAAAAAACTTAGCTTTGATGAATCTTACTAATTGTATGCAAAAAATGCTTATGAGTATTGCGTTTTTAAGTATTCCTTTGGTTTTGGTGCATGAGTTTAATTATCCAAGTGAGAATTTATGGCATGTTTATGTTAGCTCTATGGTGCTTGGGTTTTTAGCTATGGGTTTATCAGGATCTTTGGGAGAAAAAAGAGGCTTAAGTAAAGAGATATTGCTTTTAGGTGTGGCATTTTTTATCATTGCTTATATTATATTTGCTTTTTCGCATAATGCTTTAGTGTTTATGGTGGGTGTTGTAGTGTTTTTTATAGGATTTAATTTACATGAGCCTATTATGCAAAGCTGTGCGAGTAAATTTGCTAAGGTAAATGAAAAAGGCGCAGCTTTGGGTGTGTTTAATGCTTTTGGCTATTTTGGAAGCTTTTTAGGTGGTGTCGTTGGAGGGTATTTTTTACACCATTTTAGTTTAGTTGCTCTTGCTTTTATTTTGATAGCTTTGTCTGTAATTTGGTTTGTGTTGCTTTTGTTTTTACAAAGTCCGGCAGATTTTAAAAATGTCTATTTATCTTTAGAAACAAAACATGATTTAAATATGATTAAAGGCATAAATGGAGTTTTAGATGTGTATAAAAACTCTAAATTTTTAGTGATTAAATACAATAAAAAACTTACAAGCGAAGAAGAAATTTTAGCGATTATTGAAAAATAATCGCTTTTATACAAAATGCTTTTCTTTTAAAATCACATATAATTTTAAAGTAGAAATAAAGAAAGTTAAAATAGCAGGCCCAAGGATAATACCCCAAAAGCCAAAACTTGAAATTCCTGCTATCATCGCAAAGAAAATTAAAAGTTCGTTAATTTGTGTTGGAATTTGAACAAGTTTTTCATTGATCCATTTAATGATATAGGGTTTTACTAAAGTATCTGCGATAAAAGATATCATTACCACGCTATAAATGAAAATCACTAAAGCACCGCTTAGATTATTATTTGCAAATTCATATAAAGAGACAGGCACATAAACTAAGGCCCCACCTACCACAGGGATTAAAGAGCTAAAGCAAAATAATATTCCCATTAAAATTGCATCATAACCATAAAATTTAGTAATGATAGCAAAAAGCACCCCTTGTAAAATGGCATTTAGCACCATAGAATAAAACACCACAGACATTACATTACTCACTTCACTTAAAATGCCTTGAGTTTCTTCTTTTTTCATAGGCACTATGCTTTTTATATAGCCAATGAGTTGGGCTCCATAAAGATTAGCAAAGAAATAAAATACGCAAATTAATACCATATCAGTTAGAAATTTAGTGCCAAATTTAGTTGCGCTTGAAAGATAGGTTAAAACATTTTTAGAGATAGAATTTAAGTCAATACTTGCTAATGCTTCTTTGATTTTGGGTTCTATAAAGCTTAAGGATTCTGGTAGGTGTAGGGAATAATTTTTAAAATATTCTATGGTATTGTGAAAATAGCTTATATCAAAACCTTTTGCAGCCTTTGCTAGTTCTATAATAGCATATACAAAAGGGATAAAAAATAAAGCTAGCATAAAAGCAGTAGTAGCTGCTGCAGCAACGACTTTTTTACCTTTGAAAATACTTAAAAATTTAACATTAACATTAGAAGTAGAAACAGCCATTAAACTTGCTATGGCTATATTCATCAAAAAAGGTTTAAACAAAAAAAGTACCCAAAATAAAATGATCAAAATAAAACTAATCAAGAAAAAATTACTACTTTTCATCAAATAAACCTTTGTTATATTTTAATTTTAAAACATCAAAGCTTTTTAAGCTTGCAATGCGACCTTTGGCTGTTCTTTCTATATAGCCATTTGCTAGTAAATATGGCTCTATCACATCTTCTATGGTATTTTCATCCTCACTTAATGCTGCAGCTATACTAGAAAGTCCTATAGGTTTTCTTTTAGCTTCAGTTAAAAGCTCTAAATACCGCAAATCCATCGCGTCAAAACCAAGCTCATTTACCCCTAAGGAATCAAGTGCTTGTTTAGCTCTTTTTTCGCTAATGATTTCTTCATCATTAACATCAGCAAAGTCTCTTACACGCTTAAGCAATCTTAATGCTATTCTTGGGGTTGAGCGACTGCGTTTGGCTATTTCTAAAGAAGCTTTTTTTTCACAAGTTTTATTAAGCTTTAGAGCTGCTTTTTCTAAAATGATAGCAAGCTCTTCATTTTTATAAAATTCCAAGCGAAATTGCATACCAAAGCGATCGCGTAAAGGATTGCTTAGCATACCTGCTCTTGTAGTAGCACCTATTAGAGTAAATTTGGGCAAATCGATTTTTATCGTTTGTGCAGCAGGTCCACTGCCGATGATGATATCAAGACGAAAATCCTCCATAGCAGGATAAAGCACTTCTTCTATGGCGGGACTTAAGCGATGAATTTCATCGATAAATAAAATATCTCCTTCGCTAAGGTTGGTTAAAATCGCAGCTAAATCCCCGCTTTTTTCTATCATGGGTGCAGCGGTAGTTTTGATATTTGCATTCATTTCATATGAGATAATATTTGCTAAAGTTGTCTTACCAAGTCCTGCAGGCCCACTAAAAAGGATATGATCTAGACATTCATTTCTTTTTTTAGCAGCTTTGATAAAAATTTCTAAATTTTTTTTAATATTTTCTTGTCCTATGTAGCCATCAAAATTTGAAGGTCTAAGACTTGTTTCATAAGTTTCATCAGGGGAGAATTTTTCAATCTCTACGATTCTATCCATATTTTTTCCATTTTATTTTGCTAAGAAATTTTAATTTTATCTAAAATTTGCTAAAATAAACATTTAAACTCAGATTATAGAAGTTTTTATGGGAATTTTAGAGCAATTAGAGTTAGATTACGAGCTTGAAGAAATCGAGCGTTTTTTGTATTTTTTTAGAAGTCTTTGTGATGTTTTAGAGCCTTTGATAGTAAAGCTAAGCAGTGATAGCTCAAAATACAAAGAAGCTTTAAAAGACTTAGAACAAAATATTCACAATGTAGTTTGGGCTGCTAAAAGATTAAATTTAGATGAGATTGCAAATTTTTGCACATTTTGTGAGGAAATTATGCAAGAAGCAGCTAAATTTGATGGGCCTGCTAGCGATGAATTTGTGGATTGGATGTTTTTAGTGGGTGAGCAGCTTGATAGATATTGCAGTGATTATGAAAAAAATGCTTCTTTTTTAAGTGTATTTAACCCTCAAATTGCAAATGTTCCTGATAAAATTTCTAAATAACGGGGACGACTTGGCTTCGACAGGAGTAGAGTGGCCTTGGTGGCATGTCGCTTTGAGCAAAGCGTATAAAGCTCAAATTAAAATTAAACGCAAACAACGTTAAATTTGCTCCTGCTTACGCTAAAGCTGCGTAAGTTCAGTTGAGCCTGAATTTTAAGTGATACTATCTAGCTTAGGATTTGGTCATTTTCGATAGTGTAGATTGAAATTTGACAAGTTTTGATTGAAGTTAAAGTCTTAGTCTAGCTTGAAATTTTGGAAGGTGAGTTTGGCTAGATGAAATTTTCACCTTTGCTAAGCATGTAGATGCCGTGGTTGTTTTATTTTTGGACAGGGGTTCAATTCCCCTCGTCTCCACCAGTAATTAGTTTTTATTAACTAGTGCATCTCTTATATCTATGACAAGGTAAATCACAAAAAAGCTTAAAAATATCGCAACTAAAGATCCAATAAGTGTTACTAGACCTACTATAAATCCTAGAGTAAACATCAGCGCAATAGAATAAATAATCGCTATAATAAAGCTTAATGCAGCTGCTATATCTAGCAAAGTTCTACCAAATTTTATGATTAAATTTTTAATCATAATAACTCCTTAATTAATAATAATTTATTAATTATATCAAAATATATTTTTAATTAATATAAAATTGTAGAATTATTGAAGTTTAGATTTTCTTTGCAAGGCTATCCTTGCAAAGAATTTATACAAATAAAGAATTTACGCTTTCATTGTGATAAACTCTGCGTATTACCTCGCCAAAAATAGGTGCTACGCTTAGGACTTTGATTTTATCCATTTGTTGTTTTAAAGGTATAGTGTCAGTTACTACTAGCTCATCAAGCGCATCTTTGGCTATTCTTTCATAAGCTACGCCGCTAAGTACAGGGTGGGTACAGCAAGCTATAACTGACTTTGCACCTTTGTTTTTAAATACTTCAGCAGCTTTTACTATGGTTCCTGCTGTATCAATGATATCATCTACCAAAATAACTTCTTTATCTTTTACATCACCGATGACATTCATCACTTCGCTTTCATTAGCCTTTTCGCGTCTTTTATCTACTATAACTATATCAAGTCCTAAAGCTTTTGCTACGCTCCTAGCTCTTGCTATACCGCCTATATCAGGACTTGCAATGATAGGATTTTTATAGTTTTTATTTTTAATATAATCATTAAAAATAATACTCCCATAAAGATTATCTACAGGTATATCAAAAAAGCCTTGAATTTGTCCAGCATGTAAGTCTATGGTAGCTACTCTATCCACACCGGCTGATTCTATAAGATTTGCTACTAATTTTGCAGTAATAGGCACCCTAGGACTTGCTTTTCTATCTTGTCTAGCGTAACCAAAATAAGGGATGATAGCTGTGATAGAGCTTGCACTTGAGCGACGCAGAGCATCTGTCATGATTAAAAGTTCCATTAGATTATCATTTGTTGGAGCACAAGTACTTTGAATGATAAATACATCTTTACCACGCACGCTTTCATCTATTTGAATGCTAATTTCACCATCACTAAAACGTTTCACACCCGCATTGCTTAGAGGCAGTGAAAGGTATTTTGAGATTTTTTTAGCAAATTCCTCATTTGCTGAACCAGAAAATATTTTATATCCGCGCATATATAAGCCTTAGAAAGTTTTCTGTGATGATATAAAATTTTTTTTGAAAATACAATAAAACATATCAAAAGCCGTGCAATCTTTTTAAATCCGCATCAATAGGAAGTTTATTTCCGTCTTTATCTACACTTACATAAGTTACCACAGCTGAAGTTACATGCATGCAATATACACGGCCATAATCATTGGCTCTTTGGGTAACTACTTCTACTTCTACGGTGATAGAAGTATTACCTGCTTTGATGATTTTTGCATAGCAAGATACCAAATCACCTACGAAAATTGGTTCTTTAAAAATGATCTTATCCACTGCTACAGTTACTACTCTTTGCGGAGAAAGCTCCCTTGCTGCAATGGCTCCAGCTAGATCAATTTGTGACATGATCCAACCACCAAAGATATTACCAGCGGGGTTTGTATTGCTTGGCATAGCTATAACTCTTAGTTTAGGTTCTCCCATATCTTTCATACATTCTCCTTGTGTTTTGAAAAAAACATTATAATTAAGTTTTAAAAATAAAGAAAGGTAAAAAATGAATGATTTTAAGCAAATAGCAAAAATTGTGAAAAATAGGAAACAAAATATCAATAGTCTTTATAATATACTTCAAACTAATCAAAGTCATCCTTTGATAGATAGAGCTTTAGAACTAGCTAATCTTGAAAATGAAAAAAGCAATGTTTTGGCAATGTTGCGTCGTTTGGTGGATTTAAAAGAGGAAAATTTAGTCCAAGAACTTGAGAAAAAAGGTTTAAATGAAGAAGAAATTTCTCAAATAAAATATAAAGTTTTTTCTTTAGTAAGAGCCTTTTATGAAGTAGAACATCAAGATTTAATCGATGAGATTAAGAGTAAAAATTTACTTGATGAGTTTTATTTGGCTTTAGTTCAAGGTGTGCATAATATAGGCGTAGTTATGAATTCTTTTGAGCTTGTTTGGAGCAAGCAAATTTTAGATACAAATAATAAAATCTTAAAAGAACAATTTCCAAATTTAAGCGATGCTTTGGAGTTTTTAAAACAAAATGAGCTTTATCAGCTTAATCAAGATGGTGAAATTTGTGAAAGAAGCTATGGAGCTTTAGTTAAAATAGGAACACTTTGGAGATTTTTACCTTATGCAAAAGCTTTTGAAAATGAAGTTTTAAAGCTTGAATATGAATTTGATAAACTTTTAGAAAAACTAAGAAATTGTGTGCTAGATGATGAAAAAAATGCTTATATTGATTATATAGAAAAATTAAAATTTGCATTTTGTGAAAAAGATAATAATGAAGTAGTTAAAAAATGGCAAGAAGCAGAGCTTGCATGGATGGAAGTAAAATGTCCATTACAAATTGGCCATCCTTTAGAATACTATGAAGACTCTTATACGCATGCAGTAGCACTTGAGTGGGATATACGCTTAGAAGATGTGAGTGATTTTAATGGGAGCGAGTTTAAAGATAAAATCAAAGAAAGCTTTGCAATGGTGTATGCAAATTTAGATGAAGAAGATGAAGCTTTGTTTGATGAAGTGAATTTTAATCTTGAAAAAACTCAGCTTTATATTTGTATGCCTATGATTTTTTATGGAGCAGAGCTTAAGGGGCTTTTTTCTGCTCAAGTAGTGCCAAATGATGAGTATGTAAGCAATATAGCAGGTAAAAAGATCTTTGCTTTTTTAAATTATGTTTATGAAAATGCTAAAACCAAGCCTTTTATGAAGCTTTCTTCTATGGTATTTGAAAAAGAATTTTTAGATTATGGTAGAGAAATTTTATTTTACAATGAAAAATTATGGAAAAGAATTTATGAAGTTTCTACCATAGGTCATGAGTTTGGGCATATTTTCTTTGTGGCAAATGATAGCGAAAAGAAAATGAATGAAAGTGGCGTGTTTAAAAATATAGAAGAGTTTAAAGCTACTGCGGGCGGGCTTGTAAATTTCTTTTTACATGAAGAAGATGATTTAAAGCTTCCTGTATTTTATGAGCTTATTAAAAGGGCTATAGGATTAATTGCTTGGCAAAGAGTAGAGGAGGTTAAGCCTTATTATACAGAAGGTTTGATTCATTTGTCATTGTTGTTTAAATCAGGGGTGTTATCTTTTGCAAATGAGAAATTAAACATTAAATTTGATGAGGAAGCTTACGAGAGTTTTAAGGCTGTGTTTATGCAAAATTATTATAAGCTAGCAAGACATTATATGTTAAAAGAAGATGCTAAAAATTATTTAGATGAATTTTGTGTTTTAGAAGATGAGGTGTTTTTACCGCTTGATGAAGAGTGTAAGGAATTTGTAAAATACTACTATGAATTACACAAACTTTATGGCAATGAAATCGATGAAAGTGGAGAGTTTGAAAAATACTCTAATGCAAAATAAAATTTTATCAAGAAGAACTTAGCTTTCTTCTTGATATTTACTATTTTCTAATGCTTTTTCCATATCTTTTTGCGTTTTTAAAATAGCTTTACTAAAGCCATTTAGTACTGAAAATGGAGCAAATTGTGCCGCTCTTTTTTCTCTTGACATTGGTGGAAATTGTTTTGATTTTTGATATTTTATATCTATTATATCTTTATAATCATCATGCATTATGACCTCCTATTAAAGAAGTAATTTCTTTAGTCTCATCATCCAAGCTTGAAGCTTTTAAAATAGCTTTTTTACCAAATTTTTGCATGATTTGAAGTCTTGCTTTTTGGAGCTTTTCTTCTTTTTCAAGTTGATTTTTTTCTTGTGAAATTGCGTTAAAATCACTAAATAAATTTAATTCTTGGAAATTTTCTTGAGCTTTATCTGTGATATTATTTAAACTTAGGCTGATTTTTCTAATACTTAAGTTTTTATCACTGATTTTATAAAAAAGTTCTAAGGTTTTTTTGTTGATGATTTTTAAAGAATGGGTAAAATTTTCTAAATTCATACTTCCGTGAGCATTTTTAGGTATAGCTCTTCCGTAATTATCTTTAGTAATAGCTCCTTTATAAGAACTCAAAAAACTTGAATTTTCTAAATTGCTTTTATCATATTGTATATCTAGTGTGATATGGTTTGTTTTAAGGTTATTTTGTATAAGTTCAAGTACCAAATGATCTACAAGTTCTTTTAAAACCTTTATTGTTTGATTATTATCATATGCAAAAGGTAAAACTTTAGCCATGATTTTAGAGTGATTTTGTGATTTGTAATTTTTAATATCTTTCATTGTGCAAGTTTCAATACCCCATGCATGATCGATCAAAAGTTCAGCATTAACACCAAAGTGTTTATAAAGCAAGTCTTCATGTTTTAAAGAAAATCTTGCAAGATCTCCCATAGTATAAATGTTTAAATCTGCAAGTTTTAAGGCAATACCTTTACCTATACGCCAAAAATCTTTTAAAGGTTTATGCTGCCACAATTTATATCTATATAATTTTTCATCTAAAAAGGCTATAAGCAAGTCATTTTCATCTACTTTTTGTCTTTTAGCGAGTATATCCATAGCAATTTTAGCTAAGTATAAATTTGTGCCTATGCCTGCTGTTGCGGTGATTTTACTTGTGTGTGAAATATCAAGTAAAACCTTAGTAAGTAGCTCATAAGCTGATAGTTTGTATTTTTCAAGATAAGAACTAAGATCGATAAAAACTTCATCAATAGAGTATATATGAATATCTTTAGCATCAAAATACTTCAAATAAATGCTGTATATTTTTGTGCTAAATTCTATATAAGTAGCCATTCTGGGCTTAGCAATAATGTAGTCTAATTCTAAATTTAAATCATTTTCAAGTTCTAATATACTAAAACTTTTAGCTTTAAAGTGGTGTTTTTGAGCTTGTTTTAGTCTTTCTTGGTTGATTAAATGGATTTTTTGTTTAAACTCAAAAAGTCTTAATCTACCAGGTATATTGTAAGTTTTTAATGCAGGTGAAACTGCTAGTATGATGGTTTTGTCCGTTCTTGTTTTATCTGCTACAATAAGATTAGTTGTTAAAGGATCTAAATTTCTTAAAACACATTCAGCTGAAGCGTAAAAAGATTTCAAGTCAATAGAAGCGTAAATTTGCATAGTATGTGAAGCTTGCCTTTAGATTTATTAAGTTTTGATGATATTAATTATAACAATAAAAATTACTAAAATAGATGAAATAAAATGAAATTTATAAGGTGGCGGACAGAGAGGGATTTGAACCCTCGAGACCCGTTAAGATCTGCACCCTTAGCAGGGGTGTGGTTTCAGCCACTCACCCATCTGTCCGTATTAAAAGGGAAAGTATATCTTATTGTTTATAAGATATACCTTAAATTTATACACTGAAATAAGCTATGATTAAAGTTATAATAAAACCAGCACCTAAAACTGCTATTTGTTTACCTCTATCTTTGCGTATAGCTATAATAGTGATTAAAAGTCCTGAAATATAAAGTATTATCATAGCAAGTGCAAAAGCTAACCCAAGTACAGAAAAGTACCACATACCTTTATCTTTATGAAGCAAAATCATATTTCCAAGCAAGCTTCTATCTTTTGTTGTAATTTCATAGTCATTCTCATCTAATTTTATAATACTTGCTATATAATTTATAGTCCCAAGTTCTATGCCATCGCCTTTTTTGTTGAGTTTTGGTTCCAAAGATGAAGGAATTTTTAAGTTGTTTTTCTTTAAAAAATCAATTAAAAATTCAGCTTCAGCACCCTCTTGAATAATAGCTTGAACTTTGTAATTTTGAATTTTAGCTCCACTTTCTCCATCAAAACCAGCTATATAAGCAAAACCTGTGATTGCATATAAAAATGCAAGTGGTAAGAAAAATAAACTAATGTAAATGTGAATTTGTCTGAATAATTTGTTTTTATTCATTTTTACTCCTTTTTGAAAAATAATGAAAAGTATATTGATAGAAAATGAAGTGAAAGTAAAATTAATATTTTTTAAATTTACGAGCTAGGGTAAAAAAACTACGAACAATCCCATAAAGCACATATAAACTAGCAATAATCAATGCACTTTCTAAAAAATACAGATAAAGCATAGAAAATAAAATTACTAAAAGGATTAACACCTTCAAAACATTTGCTCTTTTTAGATCGATTTTCTTAAAACTTGGATACCTTATGTTGCTTACCATTAAAAAGGCTAGAAGCATTTGGATACATATTATTATTAAAGAAAAATCATGTAAAAAATCATAATATAAATAAGCACTTACCCATAAAGCACTTACAACTGCTGCTGTTGGTATAGGTAGACCTATAAAAACCGATGGTTCATAAGTTCCTGTTGTGACATTAAATCTTGCCAAGCGTATAGCGCCAAAAACTACAAATAAACCAGCTATTAATGAGCCAAAACGACCATATTCATAACCTATGCTCATATAAAAAAGCATAGCAGGTGCTACACCAAAGGCTATTAAATCAGCTAGTGAGTCAAACTCAACTCCAAATTTAGAAGTAGAGTTGGTAGCTCTTGCAACGCGTCCATCTAAACCATCGCAAATTAATGATAAAATGATATAAATTAATGCTTTATCAAAGTTTTGATTAATAGAAGCAATCACTGAAATAATACCTAAAAATATGGAAGCGGCTGTAAAAAGATTAGGTAAAATATAAATTAGTTTAAAATTCATGGATTTAAATACCCTATTAATGTACCAATGCGTACTTTATCATTTTCATTTACGCAAATTCTAGTGTCTTTTGGAAGTAATAAACTCACACTACCATCAAACATAAAACCTATGTTTTGTCCATGGCTTAAATGATGACCAAAATCATCAATATGAGCTTTTCTATTTAATGCTCCAAAAATAACGCGTAATGCCCATTGTTTGCTCTTGGAATTAGCTAAAAATAACATTCTTTCACCCATTAAATTTGTATTTTTCATAAATGGACATAAAAAAAGTCCATGCCTTATTCTAGTTTCTTCTATATTCATATCAAGCGGAGCTATGATATTTCCTTGGGAAAAAATATTATTGATAATTTGCACTTCTATACACTCGCCAAGCTCTTTATATGAGCTTGTTTTGATACATTTGATTTTTCCTTCTATGGGAGCTATAATGGTGTTTGGATCTGCTATATAATCAATTTTTTTAGTTCTAAAAAGATAAATAAAAAATATAAAAATACACCATAAAAGCCAAGAAAATCCCCATATAAATTGAAATATTGCAAAAACTATAGCTAGAACTATAAGCAAACTCCAACCAGTTTTTGCAATAAAATTTGTTTTCATTAGTTTTCCTTAGTAGCTTCTTGCTCTTTTTCTTCTAGGCGTGTTGGAAGATTATTTTCTTCTTCATAGTTTTTAATAATCTCTCTTACTTTGGCACCATCAATAGTTTCTTCTTCATAGAGTGCTTGTACCATCACCTCTATAGCACCGCTATAGGTTTTTAAAATTTCTTTTACACCCGCATAGCGTTCATCCAATGTTTTCTTTACATACTCATCTAAATCTTGAGCCATTTTATCAGAATAATCTTTTACAGTTTGCCCGCCACTTAAGAAAGTATTTCTTTGCTTTTCAAGTACCATTAAGCCAGCAATTTCACTCATACCATACATAGAAATCATAGCTTTGATAATATCAGTTGCACGCTCAAGGTCATTGCTTGCGCCTGTTGAAATTTCTTTAATGAAAATTTCTTCAGCCGCACGTCCTCCTAAAAGCACATCAACTTCAGCTAAAAGTTCATGTTTTTGCATTAAAAATTTATTTTCTTCAGGGGTATTGAGTGTATATCCTAAAGCTGCTAAACCACGAGGAATAACAGAAACTTTACTTACTTTTTTAGCACCTTTTGTAGTTTCAGCTATTAAAGCATGGCCGCACTCATGATAAGTTACGATTTTTTTCTCTTTATCATTAATTCTGCGTGATTTTTTCTCAAGTCCTGCTATGGCTCTTTCTACTGCCTCTACCAAGTCTTTTTGTTCCACATGTTTTTTAGAATCTCTACCTGCAAGCAAAGCTGCTTCATTAATGATATTTGCCAAATCAGCACCCGCAAGACCTGCTGTTAATCTTGCAATATCTTCTACTTTTACTTCAGGTGAAATTTTAACATCTTTCATATGGACTTTTAAAATATCACATCTACCTTTAAAATCAGGCTTATCTACCAAAACTTGCCTATCAAAACGCCCCGGTCTAAGTAGTGCTGCATCAAGTACTTCAGGGCGATTTGTCGCTGCTAGAACAATTACTGGTGAGCTTTCGGTACCAAAACCATCCATTTCAGCTAGAAGTTGATTTAAAGTTTGCTCTCTTTCATCATTTCCGCCCATCATACCGCTTGCTGCACGTGATTTACCTATAGCATCGATTTCATCTATAAATACAATAGCTGGAGCTTCTTTTTTAGCATTTTCAAACAAATCTCTAACCCTGCTAGCACCAACACCAACAAACATTTCTATAAAAGATGAACCTGATACGCTAAAAAATGGCACATCAGCTTCGCCTGCTACTGCTTTTGCAAGCAAAGTTTTACCTGTACCTGGAGGGCCAACAAGCAAAAGTCCTTTTGGAATTTTTGCTCCAAGATTAATGTATCTTTCAGGATATTTTAGAAAATCAACAATTTCTTTAACTTCTTCTTTTGCTTCTTCAACACCTGCAACATCATTAAATTTAACCTTCGGTTTTTCTGAATTTACAAGTTTTTTAGAACTTCCTATACCAAGTATAGATCCACCCATATTTTTTTGCATACGAGAAGCTAAAAACATCCATATACCAAAGAAAATAAATACTGGCAAAACCCAAGAAAGTAAGATATCTATAAACCAATTGCTTTCATTAAAAGCACCATAGGAAACGCCTTTTGAGTCAAGTAAAGGAACAAAAGTAGCATCATTTGGAACTTTTTTGGTAATATATACCATATTTCCTGCTTTAGATACAGCTTTTATAGTAGTTTGACCTATATTAACTTGGGCAATTTGATTATTTTCAATTAAAGTTTTTAATTCAGAATAAGTAACTTTTTTAGTGTTTTCTCCGCCCATAATACCCATGCTACCATCATCTGAAAATCCTTTAAATAAAAGAATCATCACAATGGCAAAAATAGCAAAAATAAAAATGGGATTTTTGTTAAAAAAGTTATTATTGTTTTGATTATCTTTTAAATCATTTGGTTTTTTATTCATTATTGCAATTCCTTTTTATAAACTAAACTCAACCATTCTCCTTTGTGTTTGCATTCTAACAAAGTGAAATCTTTGAATTTATTTTTAATCCTTTCTTCATATTTATTTAATATACCAGATAAGATCAAAATTCCACCTTCTTTGGTTTTTTCTTTAAGATCTTTTTCTAGTATGATCAATATATCGGCAATGATATTTGCCACAACTATATCATATTTATGTAAGCTTTTATTAATAGAACCTACCCAAATATCATCAAAGCTAACTTGATTTAATTTCGCGTTTTCTTTACTTGCAACTATAGCTAATTCATCTGTATCGCAAGCTTGTACTTTGGCTCCAAGTTTTGCCATGATAATGCTTAAAATTCCACTTCCACAACCCACATCTAAGCAAAATTTGGAATTATCTGTATATTTTTGTAGAAATTCTATACAAGTATAAGTACTCTCATGATGTCCTGAGCCAAAAGCTAGAGCAGGATCTATAATGATATTAATTTTATCTTGTTTAGCTTCTTGCCAAGTGGTATGAATGTGGATATTATCGATCGTCAAAGCTTGTATACCTTTTTTATACTCTTCTATCCAATTTTTATTTTCTTTTTTTTCTAAGGTAGAGTGGAAATTAATATGAGTATTTAGTTTTTGACATAATTTTTGATGAAAATCATGCAAGGCTATTTTAATGAGTTCTATATCTTCTTCTGATCTTATATAAATACCATTGTTTTTTTCTTCTATAGCGTCTATCTCTAGAGAAAAGATAAGATCAAGGAATAAATCTAAATATTCCTTGTCTGTTTGAAAAAAAAGTTCGTAATAATGTGTTTGCATAAAAACTTATAATTAGCCTTCGTTTGTTCCTAAAACATCTTCAAGTTTTTCTTTTAACACTTGAGGAGTAAAAGGTTTTACAATATAGTTATTTACGCCTGCTTTTAAGGCGGTAATAACTTCTGCTTTACCACCTTCTGTAGTTACCATAATAATTGGCATATCAGCATATTTTTCTTCCGCTCTTACTTTTTTTACTAATTCCAAGCCATTCATTTCAGGCATATTCCAGTCAGTAATTAAAATTTTAATATCATCATTTTGTGAAAGTAAATCCCAAGCTTCAACCCCGTGTTCAGCTTCTAAAACATCCTTGTGGCCTAATCTTACAAGGGTATTTTTGATTATTCTTCTCATGGTAGAACTATCATCAACTACTAATAACTTCACTTTTTTTCCTTTGTCTTGATGTAATTACATAAAACTGTAATTGTATCGTTTTTATTTTTATTAATCAATTAAAAGTTTATATTATATCATTTTAAAATAAAATTAGAATTTAATCACTCTCCGTTTTTATTGTGATTAAATTCAGGCACAATCTCCTTTAAAACTTTTGCAGGATCTGTGCTGTGGAGTAATTTTTCTATTTCTTGATTTAAAATTTTTAAATCTTTAAGATCACTAGTGGTAACAAATATACTTTCATATTGAGTTTTTAAATCATTTTCATGGATTAAAAGCTCTTCGTAAAGTTTTTCGCCTTTTCTAAGCCCAGTGATTTTGATTTCTAACTTTTTATTAGAAAGTAAAAGCATTTTTTTAGCTAAATCCATGATTTTAACAGGCTCACCCATATCAAGTACAAATAATTCTCCACCTTTGGCAATAGCCGCAGCTTGTAAAACAAGTTGCACAGCCTCATCTACTAACATAAAATAACGCACTATATCAGGATGAGTAAGAGTAAGTGGCTCATTAGCTGCAATTTGAGCTTTAAATTTAGGTATTACACTTCCACTTGACCCTAAAACATTACCAAAACGCACACAAGCTACTTCAAAATTTTCACAACTTGAGCTTAATGTATAAAGTTCACAAATTCTTTTTGTGCAACCCATGATGTTAGTCGGTCTTACAGCCTTATCGGTGCTTATCATAACAAATTTAGCAACTTTATAAGCTTTTGCAAGATCGATTAAATTTTTAGTACCAATGATGTTATTTAAAATAGCTGAATGTGGATTTTGCTCACATAAAGGCACATGTTTGTAAGCTGCTGCATGTAAAATCAAATCTATGTTTTTTTCTTGTAAAAGTTTTTCTAATGCTTCTTTGTCTAATATACTCATCATAATAGGTTCGATTTTTTCTTTATGTAAGCTTAATTCTTCATTTATTTTATATAAATTATACTCACTATGATCAAGCATGATTAAGTGTTTTGCACCAAATTTAATGCATTGTTTGCAAAGCTCACTTCCTATAGTTCCACCAGCTCCACTAACTAAAACTACTTTATCTTTGATAAAATCAATCACGCAAGCATTATCCAAATCTTTTGGCTTACGCGCTAATAAATCTTCGATACTTATATCTCTTGCTTCATTTTGCGTAAAAGAAAAAAGCTTTATATCATTAATCCCATAAGCAATGAGTTCGTCAAAAAGCTTTTTTAATTCTTCTTGCTCAAGTTTTAAAGCAATGATAGCAGTATGAATTCCTTCAGCGGTATATTTTCTGATTGCTTCTTTTTCTTCAACTATAAATTTATCACAATAAGTACCTATTAAATTTTTACGCTCATCTACCACAGCTACAGGGAAAAGTCCTAAGCTCCCTTCTTTAGCTCCTTTTAATAAATGCAAAGCCTTTGAAGTAGCGCCAACTACTATACAAGGATGTTCTTCGTTGTATTTTGGCTTTCTAAAATCAACTATCATTCTTTTGCTTATACGCAAACTTCCAATTAGCATACAAGATAAAACAAAGTCTATTCCTATAACGCTTCTTGGAAAAGGATTAAAAAAATCATCATAAAAATAATAAATTGCTAAAAATACAAGCTCAGCCAAAGCTAAAGCGATGACTAATTTACGCGCTTCATTAAGGGAGAAAAATCTCCAAGCAACTTGATAAATTTTAAAAAAAGCTAGAAAAATGATTTTAAGTAAAATCAAAATCACAGCACTTTTAAACATACCTTCATAAAATTCACTTGGGATGTCTGCACTAAAGCGTAAAGAAAAAGACAAATAAATACTTATAACAAAAAGTAAAATATCAGCGCCTAGAAAAAATCCTAAGCGTTTGCTTTTATAATCCATCTTAGTCCTTTAAGGTGTTTAAGATTAAAGTAGAAACTTCCTCTACATCAGCTTTGCTCATAGTAGTTGCACTGGGAAGGCAAATTCCATTACTAAAGAAAAACTCACTATTACCATTTAAGTAAGCATCGCAGCCTTTGTAAAGTTCTTGCAAATGCATTGGCTTCCAAAGTGGACGACTTTCGATTTTATTATCTTTTAAAACTTGTATGATTTTTAAAATTTTATCTTGAATTTGAACATTTTTATTTTCACATATACAATGTTTTTTATAAGTATTAAGTTTATTTAAATCAAAATCAAGTAAAGCAGTGCTTAACCAGCGATTTGACTTGGTATTTTCAAGCTCATCTAAAAAAGTAAAAGTTCCACTTAAAAATTCTTTATACCAGCTATAAATTTCACGCTTTTTACACACTCTTTCTTCTAAAACTTCCATTTGAGCAGTACCGATTGCACCTAAGATATTGCTCATTCTATAATTATAGCCATATTCTTTATGCTCATAATGAAGGCAATTTTCTCTAGCTTGGGTACTATAAAATCTTGCTTTTTCAAGATTAGCATGATTTTCACTCACAAGCATGCCACCACCACCTGTTGTGATGATTTTATTACCATTAAAAGAATATACTCCAAAATCCCCAAAAGTACCTAAAGCTTTATTTTTGTAAAAACTTCCCAAAGCTTCAGCAGCATCTTCGATTAAAAAAATCTCATTTTCTTTACAAATTTGGACAATCTCATCCATTTTAGAAGCATTACCATAAAGGTGTGTTAAAATGAGAGCTTTTGGCTTTTTAGGACTTTCTTTGATAGCTTTTTTTAATAAATTTACATCTAAATTATAAGTTTCATCACAATCAATAAATACAGGCGTAGCATTCATGTAAGAAATAGGCGCTACTGAAGCAATAAAGGTAAAACTTGAAGCTAGAACTATATCGCCTTCTTTGATGCCCAAAACTCTTAAAGCTAAATGAATAGCTGCAGTGGCTGCATTTAGAGCAAGTGCGTTAGAACTTTTTGTATAATCTTTAATACTTTGTTCTAAGGCATTAACAAACTCACCCAAAGGTGCTATATAATTACTTTCAAAAGCTTTGTGTATGTATTCTAATTCTTTTCCACTCATATGTGGTGCTGATAGAAAAAATCTCATTTTACCTCCTTTATTTTCTTGGCAGGAACTCCAGCATAAATGCCTTTAGAAGTTAAGTTTTTAACTACAACTGCTCCTGCGCCTAAAGTTATATCATCATATAAACTTATACAAGGAATAACACTTGAATTAACTCCTAAAAAACAACGCTTTCCTATTTTTACATTTCCTGTTAGTTTAGCTCCAATACTAATATGGCTAAACTCATCTACAAAACACTCATGCTCAATCACACAAGCAGTATTTAAAATCACACCTTTTGCAATACTAGCTTTAGCATTAACTACGACATTTGGCATGATTAAAATACCCTCATCATCTAAAAAAGCACTTGGGCTAATAATAGCACTTTTGTGTATCAAATTAACTAATCTAAATCCATCATCTTTTGCTTTTTTGAAAAGTTTTTCTCTAATAGAGTTTGCGCCAATAGCAATAAACATATCGTGTTTTTCTAAATTGGAGTGATATTTTAAGCCTTTATTATCATCTAAAAAGATGATTTTTTCATATCCTAAATTTCTAGCTACATCAGCACAGACTAAACCATGCCCACTAGAACCATATATATAAATACTTTTAGTTGTGTCCATTGAATTTATCCGTTGTAGCTACTCCTTCTTTATTAACCCCGCTTCTTTTTAAAACTTTAATAATGGTCATAAAAAAGATTTTAAGATCAAATAAAAAAGAGCAATTTTGCACATATTCTACATCATATTTAAATTTTTGCTCCCAAGAAATAGTATTGCGTCCATTAATCTGTGCCCAACCTGTAATGCCTGGTCTTACATCGTGGCGTTTTTTTTGCTCTTGATTGTATAAGGGCAAGTATTCTACAAGTAAAGGTCTTGGGCCTATGAAGCTCATATCGCCTTTTAATACATTAAAAAGCTGCGGTAATTCATCTAAACTCAAGCTTCTAACTAGCTTACCAAAAGGCTTTAAGCGTAATTCATCAGGAAGTAATTCTCCATTTTCATCGGTTTCATCACTCATAGTTTTAAATTTATAAATATAAAAAATTTTTTCATTTAATCCTGGTCTTGCTTGTTTAAAAAGCACACTTCCTTGAACGATTTTTAAAACAATACCTATAAGCACTATAAAGGGTAAAAAAATAATCAATAAAATCAAAGCCAAAAAAAAGTCAAAAACACGCTTTAAACCATTTTTATACATTTATAAAACCCCTATAAAAGTCAAGATATTTCAAAGCTATGATATTTTCATCATAATTTTGCGCTCTAAGAAAAGCATTTTGTGCTAAAGTATTTTTTAGTTTTTCATCTTCTAGTAAAACTGCGATTTTTTCAGCTAAATCCTTGCTATCTTTGCTTTTACAAATTAAACCGTCTATGGCATTATTCACTGCTTCAATGCAACCTTCAGCATCACTTACCACACATGCTTTTTTACAAGCTTGTGCTTCTAAAACCGTTCTTGGATAGCCTTCTTTATAGCTTGGTAAAACAAAAATATCGCATAAATTTAATAAATGTGCAATATCACTTCTTGCGCCAAGATAAAAAACATCATTTGAGTTTAAAAATTCTAATGGTGCACAAGATTTATTATCATCTCTTCCACCCACTAAAACAAAATTTGCCTTATCTTTTAAAATTTGGCTTGCTTCATAAAATTCTTTAATTCCTTTATGCCAAAGTGCTCTTGAAATCATTAAAACGATAGGTTTATCAGGCATATTGTGTTCTTTTAAAAAAGCTTGTTTTTCTTCTGTGCTAATTTTTAAAGGTAAAAATTGTTTTAAATTTAGCCCTACGGATTTGATGATTTTGATTTTTTCTTCTTTTAAGCCTAAATTTTTCATAAATAAAGCATTGCTTTCATTGACAAAAATAAAACCATTTGCAAGTTTAAAAGAAATTTTATAAAGTAAATTAATGCTTATTCTTACTAATTTGCTTTTAAAATCATCATCTATGTAAAAACTTCCTAAGCCTTCAACCAAACCAAAAGTGTATTTAATGCCCGCCATTTTAGCCGCTATAATACCTGTTGTATTGCTTTTGTGAGCGCTTGTTTGTAAAAGATCTAAATTTAAGCTTTTGAGTGTATTTTTTAAACTAAGTAGATTTTTAAAAACAATTAAGGGATTAACACTTGATCTAGCTAAATCATAAAAGCAAACCTTATAGCCTAGCTCTTGTAACTTAATAGCAAAATCATCTTTTGGAGTGATGATTATAACTTCATGATTATTTTTTTCTAAAGCTCTAATGAGTGCAAGACGAAAATAATACACACTCATTGCGCTATGGGTTAAAATTCCTATTTTCATCTTTTTAGCCTATAAATTTTCGCTCTTGCATCATTAGTGACTTGCTCAAATAAATCTTGATCGTACTGATTTAATAAAAACATTTGTATGTAGGCACTATTATAAAGATTTTCATCTAAAATCACAAAGCTTTTATATTCTCTTAAAAAGAGTAAATAAATTTGAGCTTTTGAATCAATTTCATTGTAATAAAATTTGCCATTTGTGATGGATTCTATATCTATAAAAGCTTTTAAAGGTATAGTTGTACCTTCTAGTTTTAAAGCTCTAAAATCATTAATAATTTCTACTCCATTATCAAGCATAACAGAACCTGTTGTTTTATCTTGAGCTATGGCATTAGCTTGGGAGAAAAATAAACTTTTTTCTTGCTCTCCATTGTCAGGATTTGTATTTGCAAATTGTGCTACCACGGGCATGATACGCAACATTCTATAAGGCATGTAAATATATACATCTCTAGTTTTATTGGTATCAAATTTAAAATCTTTATCATTTAAACTTTCTAAAAAATCTTTAGCACTTGTTTGGTTATAATCTTTTACCATAGCTTTTAAAACATCAGGATAATTTTCTTTGAAAGATTTTTCAGTGTATTCTACGCTAAGTCTTGCCATATTAGCTGCTGGAATTTGTTCTTTACTTAAGACAAAAGATGAGAAAAAATTATCTTTTCCTAAGTGTTTTCCACCATCGATTAAGGTTTTTACATCGCTATAATAGCGTATTGGATAACCATAATCCCACCAAGCAACGACATAATCTTCTCTTTGAGCTTTATTTTTTAAATCATTTAAAATACTAGCTTCATAAGAAGTAAAAACAGTAGAGGATTTATAATAACAAATATGCATTAGGGCAGGACTTATACTAAAAAATGCAATGAGTATGAGCAAGATGTTTTTATTTTTTAGATTAAGTTTGATTTGTTTTTTTTCTAAAAAATTAAAAAATGTATATAAAAAATACCCAAAACCCAAAGCCATCACAGGAACTGCATAAATGGTAAATCTAAGCCCAGCTCTTAAAGCCATAAAACCTAGTGCAAGCATAGGTAGAGCCAAAAACATACTTTTGTGATCTTTGCAAAGTAAGATAAAACCTATAAAAGAAAGGACAAATACTAAAACACTAGAACTAATTCTTTGCATAAATACTTCAGGATCGATAGTATTTACTTCCATAATAGTTTCATTAACATTAAAATACATAAAGGTAGCATCTTTTAAATTTTGCACATCAGAAGCTTTGAAAACATAAAATTTAAGTTGATATAAAACAGGATCTAAGCCACCACTTAAATGTAATATCAAAATGCTAATAAAAATCAAAGCCCAAATCATATAAAAATTAATTTTTTCTTCTTTAAAAGCAAAAATAGCAAATAATAATACAATCAAAGCAAGCTTATATTGCCATGCTAGCATACTTAAAGCTATGATCATTAAAGCAATAGCTAGATAAAAAATCTTTTCTTTTCTATGAAATACTAAAGTATAAAGACCAAAAAGTCCTATCATGGCAAAATTTAAAGAATAACTTGATGGATACCACCACAAATAAATCATGATAAAAACTGGACTTAAAAGTAGGGTAAAAATGTCTTTATTAATAGTCAAGCGTATAAAGGTAAGCAAAATAAGCATTGGTAAAACTAACACTAGCATATCAGTATCATAATACCCGCTCATAGTGCGGTTATAATAACTATTTGCAATGCTTCCAAGTAAGGCTGCTATAAAGCCATAGGTAGTGAGTTTATATTCTCTTGCGATTAATATAATAGGCACAACAATCAAAGAAGCAAAAAAAGTACTCATATATAAAATAATACTTTCAAAGCTAAAAGGTAAAATACTATAAAGCCAATAAGTTAAAGTAGAAAGTGAGCTTCCAAAATAAGATAAGTCATTGGGTTGATGAAAACCTGCTATCATATCCCTTGCACCTTCTGCAAAAGCATAGCCATCATTAGTAGTAATCATAAGTTGATCATTAAAGAAAAACTCATAAAACTCACTTGCCCAAGCTACCCAGTATAATCTACACAAAACACTAAAAGTAAAGGCTATAAGGATTAAAATACAGGTATATTTTATAGAATTATTATCAGTGAAATTTTGTTGTAGTTTCATTTTATGCCTTGTTGAAAAATTCAAATAATTGCTTTGCTATGCTAATTTTATCAAATTCTTTTGCACGCAAAAAAGCCTTTTGTCTATATGAAGCTTTTAGTGCTTCATCATTGCACATTTTTTCTAAGCCTTCTTGCATGGCTTTTTCATCATCTACTTTTACTAAAAGTCCAAACTCATCATCTAAAAATAGCTCCCTTGCGCCACTTTTATGATCAGTGCAAAGTACGGCAGTATTACAAGCTAAGCATTCGATTAAAACATTGGAAAAACCTTCAAAACTTGAAGCAAAAGCAAAAAAGTCACATTTGCTCATGTATTTATAAGGATTTTTATCAAAACCTAGTAAAAAGACTTTATCTTTTAAATTTAAAGTTTCTATTAAAGCTAAAAGCTCATCTTTTAAAATGCCCTCGCCTAAAATGACTAATTTTAAATCAGTTTTAACTTTTGCATAAGCTCTTATAAGCATAGCATGATTTTTACCACGATCAAGCCTTCCAACACTTAATATAAAAGGATCTTTAAAGTCTATTTTTTCTTTAGATTTTTCTATAATGTTTTCTAAGTCTATGGCATTGTATAAAATATCGCATTTTTTAGCCTCTATATTGAAATTTTGTATTAAATCTTCTTTGTTTCCTATAGAATTTGCTAAGATTAAATCTGCTTTGTTATAAAGTTTTTTAATAAGAAATTTATTGATAAAAGAATTTAGATTATTATGTTTATAAATTACACTTGGAGTGGTGCATTCATTGATAATAAGGGTTGATTTAAGTCCTAGGGATTTTGCCATTAACGCAATATAATTAGGTCTATTTAATAATACAAATTGCAAGTTGATTTTTAAATCTTCACAAAGTTTTTTGTATTTCATAGCTAGCAAGGGTAGTTTTAAAAATTTAGCTAAGTTACTTTCACTTGGACTTGATTTTTCAAGATAGTGGATATTAACTTCAGGAATATCATATGATATTTTATCATTCATTAAAATTAAATGTATTTCATATTTTAAATTTAACACAGGTAATAGTGTAGATACAACCCTTTCAGCGCCACCACTTCCTAAAGAATAAATAAAAATTGCCAGTTTTTTCATTTTAAACCCTTACTTCTTTGATTAAATCAAGCCATTTTTGTGCTACATTGGCCACTTCATAATCTTTACATCGTTGCTGTGCATTAAGCGCTAGTGTTTTTCTTAAATTTTCATCTTGCATTAAAAGTGCGAGTTTTTCGCTTAAAGCTTTTTCATCATCTAAATCTACTAAAAATCCATCTTTTTCATCATCAATTAAATCTTTATGACCGCTTGTGTATTTAGTGCTAATGCGCGCTACTTGATAATATAAACTTTCAAGTAAAACTGTTGGCAAGCCTTCTATGAAAGAGCAAAGGCAGATTATTTTTGCTTTTTTATAAAGCTCTTGTATATTTTCAACTTTACCTAGAAAATTAACTTTGATATTTAAATTTTTGGCTTCTTGTTCTAAATCTTGTCTTAATTCTCCATCACCTGCTATGAAAAAGTTGTATTGTTTTTGTAAATTTGTATCTAGCCTTGCTATGGCTTTTAAAAACATAGAAGCATTTTTATTATGATCAAGTCTGCCTACGAAAATGACATTATTTTCTTTTTTTAAATTTTCTTTAATAGGGCTAAAATGACAAGGATTTGGCATATTGATAACTTTTTTAACAAAGTTTTCATAGTAATTTTTATCATCATTACTTAGCACGGTTAAAGCATTTGCATGAGGAAAACTTATACGGCGTAAAAACTTCCAAATTTTAGATTTTAAATAAGTATAAGAGCTATGTTCGCTAATGATTAAAGGTGTATTTAAACCTTTGTTTGCCCAAATGCAAGCAATATTAGTTGTATCTAAAAATGAGATAAAAACATCGCTTTTGTGGTCTTTAAGTGCTTGTTTTAAGGCTTTGAATTTTTTAATGCGTGAGGCTATTTTATTATAAAGAGTGGAAAAGTCAAACTGCTCTAGGGTAAAAAGTTTGATTTTTGGCTCAAGCTTGTAAAAAGAGTCTTCTTTGTGGAATTTAATAATATTTATTTCATGATTTTTACAAAGTTCATTAGCTAAAGTGACTAATACTCTTTCAGCACCGCCTGAATTTAAAGTAGCTATGATGAAAGTGATTTTCATACTTGTTCCTTTAAATGCCCATGTTTTACTTCAAATACTCTATCACAACCTTGTATGGTTGAGAGCCTATGGGCTATGATGATGAGAGTTTTGTCTTTTGAAATTTTATAGATTTCTTCCATGATTTTTGCTTCGCTTTCTTGATCAAGAGCGCTAGTTGCTTCATCTAAAACTAAAATTTCAGGTTGTTGATAAAGTGCTCTTGCTATGGCTATTCTTTGTCTTTGACCCCCGCTTAAAAACGAACCTGAATCACCTACCTTAGTATGCACTCCATCTTCAAGTGAATTTACAAAGCTTTCAAGATTAGCTTGTTTGATCACTTTGTGTAAAAGCGCTTCATCTACTTCTTCTCCAAAGCTAATATTTTTAGCAATAGAATCATTAAAAAGATAAATTTGTTGAGGTATGTAGCCAATTTTACTTCTAAAACTTTTTATATTGCTCTCATCAAGCTTAATTCCATCTACAAAAATAGCTCCATCGCTTGGTTTTAAAAGTCCTATGATAAGATCAACTAAAGTACTTTTACCACTTCCACTTTTACCTATAAAAGCGATTTTTTCATTTTTATTAAGCTCAAAATTTAAATTTTTAAATAAGTTTTTCTTACCCTTATAAGCAAAGAAAAGATTTTTCAAAACGATTTTTTCTTTAAATTCAATACTTTCATCGCCTAGTTTTTCTTCTTTTTCATTGAGCATATTATAAATAATATCTAAAGAGTTTTTATAATATGTGATTTCATTATAACTTGTGATGATACGATTAGCACTTGGCATAAGCCTATAAAGAGCCACCACAAAAATAGTAATAGTTGCTAAGATAGATGAAATATCACTTTCATATCTTAAAACTAAATACACCACAATAAAACAAAGCATACAAAAACCTATACCTTCAAGGTAAATTCTAGGAATGCTTGACATGCTTTCATTGCTAATGTTTGCTTTGGCAAAAAGCCCACTTTGAATTTCATAAAGCTTTTGTGTGCTTTGTTCTTTGGTTTTGAGTTTGATGATTTTAAGGTTGTTTAAATTTGCATTTAAAATTTCAAAATAATTTTTCATCGCCTCTTCTCTAGCTATGGAAGCTTTTTTTACCAAGGGTGAGAGGATTTTAATCAAAATAAAAGCATTTAAAAGTAAAAAAGCACTTAAAGCTAGGGTGATTTTATAGTTGATAATTAGCAATAAAGTATAAAGTAAAAACACCACAAAGCTTTCACTTAGCATAAGTAAAAAAGCACTAATTAAAGTGCTTAAATGAAATACTTCTTGAGTGATGGTTTTTAAAAGTTCTGATTGATTTTTATTAGTAAAATTCTCATATTCAAGGTGTAAGTATTTATCAAAAATACGACAAGCAAGGCTGTGGTAACGCCCTTTAGAAAAACGCGCAAGTAAATGAAAATAAAAGGCATTTAAAAAGGCTCTAAAAATATAAAAGGCGATTAATATACAGCCAAAATAAGCAATAATCTTATAACTTGGTAAATTTAAATACTCATATATAGGTTGAAAATAGGAGCTTTTTTCTAAAAGCTCAAAATTACTCGCTACTGATACAAAAGGCATGATTAAAGAAATAGCAAAGCTTTCTATAAATCCTATGAAAATAGAAAAAATTAGCAAAGCAAATAAAAATTTCTTATCATGGGCATTGAGTATGAAAAAAAGTTTTTTTAACACTGTTTTTCCCACTCATAAGCACTTTTACAGATTAATTCTAAATTATCATATTTTGGTTTCCAATTAGTTAGGGTTTTGATTTTATCAGCATTTGAAATAAGCACAGAAGGATCTCCAGCTCTTTTTGGTGCAAGTTCTACTGTGAAATCTACCCCGCTTACTTTTTTCATAGTTTCAATAACTTCTTTTACGCTAAAACCGTGTCCATATCCTACATTGAAAATATTACTTTCATTGTTTTCTAGGTATTCTAAAGCAGCTAAATGTGCACTTGAAATATCATCAACATGGATAAAATCTCTAATACAAGTACCATCTTTAGTATTATAATCATCACCAAAAATATAAAGTTTTTCTCTTTTTCCTGTGGCTACTTCAGCAGCAACCTTGATAAGTAAAGTAGCTTTTGGATAGCGTTGACCTATAGGATAACTCATGCAAGCACCTGCTACATTGAAGTATCTTAAAATGCAATATTTAAATTCAGGATTAGCCATATTAGCATCTTGTAAGACTTTTTCGCTCATTAGTTTGCTTTGTCCATAAGGATTAATCGGTACTAATGGACTTTGCTCATCTACGATAGGAGTTTGTGGCTCTCCATAAGTAGCTGCAGTTGAAGAAAAAATGAATTTTTTCACACCTGTTTCTAAACAAGTTTGGATTAAGTTGCTTGTGTTTGCGGTATTATTCATATAATATTTTAAAGGATTTTCCATACTTTCAGGAACTTCGATACTAGCTGCAAAATGCACAATTGCATCAAATTTTTCTTCTTTGAAAAGTTTTTTAATCCCAGCATAATCGCTTAAATCTTGCTCAAAAAACTTAAAAGGTCTGATTTTAGAAAGTTCATCCAAACTTTTTTTGCTACCTTTTGAAAGATTATCTAATACACAAATTTCATGATTTGTTTCTAAAAATTGTTTTAAAGTATGAGAGCCTATGTATCCTGCGCCACCGGTGATTAAAATTTTCATTTTTATCCTTTTTGTGATATTTAATAATAGTTATTTTAATATACTTTTCTTAATTAATTTAAAACTTGCTCTTTTCTTTTTCTATGGCCTCTAAAAATGGCTTTTGATAGCTTTTATCGCTATGTTTTTGCAAAAGTTCTTCTTTGAAATTTTCTAAAATATTAAGATAATCTTCTTGGGTTAAATTACCTTTAATGAGTTCGTATTTTAAAAATAGCATATAGGTGTTTAACACATCACTTTCGCAGTATTCGTGAATTTTTTCTAATTTGTTTTGATAAAAAAGTTCTAATACTTCATTTCCATGCACATCATATTTTCCAGGAAGTCCTGCCATAGCACAAAGCGTGTCAAGTCTTAAGCCTTTTTGACCAAAACTTCCTAAAGATTCTAATAAATCACAATGTTTATTTTCTACAAATTTGCTTTTGTAGTTATTCCATTTATCGCTTGCGTCCAAATAAGCACTTGCGTTGATATTGTATTTTAATGCTCTTATAACAAGCAAAGGCATGTCATAGCTTTTACCATTAAAACTTACAAGGCGGGGTTGGTGTTTATCTATGAAGTTAAAAAACTCTTCTAGCATTTGCTTTTCATTTTCGCCTTTGATTTTATTGACTTTGATGAAATTTCCAAATTTATCTGCAATCACTGCACAAATGCTTACAACTTTATGAAAAGGTAGGGGTAAAAATTCACTTCCACTTTCTTCTTTTTGTTTTTCTAAAGCTTGCTTGCTAATGCTTAAATCATCGCCATTAAAATCATAAAGATGTTTTATCAATTCTACATCAGGAATGCTCTCACAATCAAAAACGCAAATATATTCTTGCATGATAAACCTTTTTTTAAAAAATCTTTGTTAAAATCATAACAGAAAATTTAAAAATAAAGTAGTATATGAAAATAGGTTTGGTTAAATTATCCGCACTTGGAGATATCATCCATGCGGTAATTGTTTTACAATTTATTAAAAAGCATTATCCTAAGGCGAGTATTGATTGGTTTATAGATGCAAGATTTGCAGGATTGTTGCAAGATCATCCAATGATTAATGAAGTATATGCCCTGCCTTTGAAAGATAGAAAATTCAAAGAAGTTTTTGCTATGCTTTTTGAAGCTAGGCAAAATAAATATGATGTTGTGATTGATTTGCAAGGTTTGATTAAATCTGCTTTAGTGAGTAAATTTTTATGTGCTAATACTTTTGGTTTTGATCAAGAAAGCATAAAAGAGGGCTTTGCGAGCAATTTTTATACGCATAAATTTGCGTGTAATTATGAAGAAAATATTATCGTGCGTAATCTTTCTTTGGTAGCTTATGTGCTAAATGAGCATTTTGATCATAGTGACATAGAGTTAAAACAAAGTTGTTTTAGCGTAGATGATGAGTTAAAAGAAGAGCTAGAGCAAAGACTTTCTTTAAGTGAAAGTGCGCCAAATATACTCATACATGTAGGCTCATCTATGCCTAATAAAATTTACCCAAAAGAGCGTTTGATACTACTTTGTAGAATGCTTTTAGAGTATTTTACTAGTGCAAAAATCATGCTTGGTTGGGGCAATGTTAATGAGTTTAATTTTGCTAAAGATATAGTTTTAAATTTAAAACATTTGAAAATAGAACTTGCGCCAAAATTAAGCTTAAGCGAGCTTTGTGCTTTAACTAAGACAAGTGATTTAATTATCGGAAATGATAGCGGGCCTACTCATTTAGCCTTTGCATTAAACAAGCCTTCTATAACGATTTTTGGTGCTACTCCTAGCCAAAGAAATACTTATGAAACAAATATCAACAAAACAATCAATGCAGGTAAAAAAATACTGCATTCAAAACATATAGATAAAAGTGATTTTTGCATACAAAATATCGATGAAAAAGATATTTTTAAACTAGCTTGTGAGCTTTTAGAAAAATGATAAATTATGTATATCTAAGCCTTTTTTATATATTAAAAGCCCTTGTGAAGATTTTACCTGTAAAACTTTTAAATTCTTTTGCAAATTTGGTTGCTTTAATCACTTATAAGTTAAATCACAAACACCGCAAAATCATTGACATAAACTTAAAAATTTGCTTTCCTGAAAAAGATCAAAAATGGCGTGATGAAACTAGTCTTAATATCTATAAAAATTTTGCTAAATTTGGGATTGATTTTATCAAAAATCAAAATGCAAGCAAAGAAGAAATTATCGATAAAATTTGCTTTGATGATGAGGAGCAAATTTTAAATATAATGCAAAGTAAAAGACCCTTGATTGTAACTACGGCTCATTATGGTAACTGGGAGCTTTTGGCTTTGTCTTTTGGAGCTAAATTTCAAGGAATTTCCATAGTTGGAAGAGCACTTGATAGCGTGATAATGGATAAAATTTTAAGTAAAAATCGCACGCAATTTAATATAGAGCTTATAGAAAAAAAGGGCGGGCTTAGAAAAATGCTAAAAGCCTTAAAAGAAGGTAGATCGCTTGGAATTTTAACCGATCAAGATGCAGTGGATAGTGAAAGTGTAAAAATACAATATTTTAACCAAGAAGTAAATTTCATAGCAGGTGCAAGTGTACTTGCTAAAAAAACAAATGCTATGATTTTACCTTGTTTTGTGTATCAAAAAGATGAGAAATTTTTTGTAAAAACTTTTAAGGCTTTAGATGCAAGCAAGGCAAGTATAGAAGAGCTTACTAAGTATCAAGCAAAGTGTTGTGAAGAGATGATTAAATTTAAACCTGATGAGTATTTTTTCTTTCATAAGAGATTTAAAAGATACAATCATGAATTATATTTATAGGACATAAAATGGATTTAAAGCAAATTAGTGTGATAATGATTGTTAAAAATGCTCAAAAAACTTTAAAAGCTTGCTTGGAATCTTTGCAAGAATTTGGCGAGATAGTTTTGATAGAAAATGATAGCAATGATGATACTTTAAAAATTGCTTATGAGTTTAGTAAAAGTTATAAAAATATCAAGATTTATCAGCATAAATTTATAGGTTTTGGACCTTTGAAAAATTTAGCCATAAGTTATGCTAGCAATGATTGGATTTTTAATATTGACGCAGATGAGCTTGCTAAGAAAGAATTTTTACAAGAATTAGGGCAAATTGAGCCTAATAAAGAAGATATTATAGCCTTACCAAGAGAAAATTTATATAATGGAGAGTGGATTAAAGCTTGTGGGTGGTGGCCCGATCATGTAATGCGGGTGTTTAATAAAACCCATACTAATTTTAATGAAAATTTAGTGCATGAGAGTTTGATTTTATATGAAGATAGTAAAAAGATTAAGTTGCAAAATGGTTTGAGACATTTTGCGTTTGATGATATCGATAGTTTGCTAGATAAGCTTCAAAAATACTCTAAGCTTTGGGCTTTGCAAAATTTACACAGAGAAAGTAGTGTTTGCAAGGCATTGCTAAGAGGAATTTGGACGTTTTTTAGAAATTATGTTTTGAAAAAAGGGATTTTTTATGGCTATAAAGGCTTTATCATAAGTACTTGCAATGGTCTTGGGGCCTTTTTTAAATATATGAAATTGTATGAGTTAAAAAAACAAAAGCCAAAAACTTGTGCTTTGATCATCACAACCTATAATCAAAAAGAAAGGCTTGCTTTGGTGCTTGATAGCGTTAAAAACTTAGAGCCTTTACCAGATGAGGTTTTAATAGCTGATGATGGAAGCAGGGAAGATACAGTCAAGCTTATACAAGCTTATCAGAAAGATTTTCCATGTAAGTTAGAGCATATTTGGCAAGAAGATAAGGGGTTTAGACTAAGTGAGATTAGAAACAAAGCTATTAAAGCTTCTAAAAGCGAATATATAATCGTTATAGATGGAGATATGGTTTTAGAAAAAAGTTTTGTAGCTGATCATTTGAAATTTGCACAAAAAAAAGTATTTTTGCAAGGTTCTAGGGTGATTTTAAATGAAAAAGAAAGCAAAGAACTTTTAAGCAAAAATGATTTTAGTTTGGCTTTTAATAAAAAGGGTTTTAAAAATCAAAGAAATATTTTTTTAGCTAAATGTATATATAAATTTTCAAAACTAGCTAAGAAATTTTTTAAAAAATCACAACTTATTAAAGGTATAAGAGGCTGCAATATGAGCTTTTATAAAAGTGATTTTGAAGCCATTGAGGGATTTAATGAAAAATTTATAGGCTGGGGTAGGGAAGATAGCGAGTTTGTAGCTAGATTTTTATTTAATGAGGGAGTGTTTAAAAGGCTTAAATTTAATGCTCTGGCTTATCATATCTACCATGAAGAAAATAGCAAAAATATGCTTGAAATCAATCATCAAATTTATCTTGAAACTATAAAAAATAAAAAAATAACTTGGAGATAAAGTATGAAAAAAGTAGGCATAGTAATTCCCATATACAATGTAGAAAAATATCTAAAAGAATGTTTAGATAGTGTAATCAATCAAACCTATACTAATTTAGAAATCATACTAGTAAATGATGGTAGTACAGATGAAAACTCACTCAATATTGTAAAAGAATATACTCTAAAAGATAAAAGAATCACTCTTTTTGATAAAAAAAATGGTGGTTTAAGTAGTGCTAGAAATGTAGGTATAGAATTTTTTTATGGTGAATATGAAATACAATATATTGAAAAAGAAAATGAATTAAATATTTTTAAGATTGTTGGCAATAATCCACAAAATATTTATAAAATTTATAAGTACGAAAATGCTTTAGCGAACGATAGGCTAGAAATTCCAAAGATTGATTATATTATTTTTTTAGATTCTGATAATTATTGGGAGTTAAACTGCATAGAAGAATGCGTTGTGAGAATGCAAAATGTAGATGTATTGCTATTTGATTATAAATGTGTTTATGAAGATGGAATTAAAGATAAGGGAAAAAAAACGAGATTTCAAAAATTTTCTTACAATGATGAATGTATTATTAGTCCAAAAGAATATGCACAAAGAGCAGAAGAGGTTGGTATGAGAGATATTTCTTTTGGTGTTATGGGGATGATAGATTTTGACTTTTTAAGATCTATAAAATTAAAGTTTATTAATTATATTATTAATGAAGATATACATTTTGGTATGGTTTTGTTTGCTTGCGCCAAGTCTATTTGTATTTTACCTAAACCATTATATATTTGTATTTTAAGATCCAATAGCATATCAAATCATGATAAAAAAATTACAAAGGAAAATGTGTCAGAATATTTTAAAGATTTATATGAAGCTTTTGGGGAAAATGCCAAAGAAGCAAAAAACTATCTAAAAGCAGCAAGTAGAGTGATAACAGCTTTAGAAATGATAGAATTTTTTAAAGAGCAAAAGAGTGAAAATGCATTGGCTATAAAAGAGACATTTTTGTCTTTTTATGTAAAAAAGGCTTTAATGATTAAAAAATTTAAAAAAGACCCTTTGAATTTAAAAGAAAAATTACCTATTATTACACCATATATAGAAACACGAATTCCTTATGATCTTTGGAAAATTTGGCAAAAAGTAAAAAGTTTTTTTAAATAATTTAATGT
>NZ_JAKMRM010000012.1:0-54720 GCF_025772105.1 Campylobacter sp. IFREMER_LSEM_CL1846
CATTTTTAAGCATGTTAAGCCTTTTAGAAATTTTGATTAATTATATCATCAAAATTTCTAAATAAATAAAAATTATCCAAAAGCTCCATTTAAGTATGCTTTTGTTTTTTCTTGTTTTGGATTTTCAAAAAATTCTTTACTTTCACCAAATTCTACAAGTTCACCTAGATGAAAAAATGCAGTATAATCAGCCACGCGCTTACCTTGTTGCATGTTATGCGTTACCATGATCATAGAAAGATTATGACTTAATTCTTTAATAAGCTCTTCTATAACGCTTGAAGATATAGGATCAAGTGCAGAAGTTGGTTCATCTAAAAGTAATAATTTTGGCTTTATGGCCAAAGCTCTTGCAATACAAAGGCGTTGTTGCTGACCACCTGAAAGTGCTAGAGCATTTTGTTTTAGTTTATCCTTTACCTCCTCAAAAAGCCCTACTTTTTTAAGACAATCTTCCACCAAAGCATCTTCTTCATCTTTGTTTTTGATCATCCCATGGAGTTTTGGAGCATAAGAAATATTATCATAAATGCTTTTTACAAAAACATTAGGTTGTTGAAATACCATTCCAACTTTTTTTCTAAGCACGACTAAATCTTGATTTTTAACATCTTTTCCATCAATCTCAACAAGACCATCGATTTTTGCTATTTTGTCATTCATCCTATTAAAACAACGCAAAAATGTGGATTTTCCACATCCTGAAGCACCTATTAAAGCTGTGATTTTATTTTTTTGAATTTCCATATTAATATCAAATAAAGCTTGTTTTTTACCATAAAATAAATTTAGATTTGTTGTTTTTGCTATCATTTTAATTTTCCTTGAAAATATCTTCTTAAAAGTATTGCTGCTAAATTTAAAATCACTAAAAGAGATAAAAGCACTATAATCCCTGCTGCTGTTCTTTCTAAAAATGCACGCTCTGGCATAGCTGACCATGAAAAAATTTGAGCAGGTAAAACACTTGTTGGTGCAAAAACACTATTTGCCACATCAGGTATAAAAGCTATCATACCTATAATCATCAAAGGTGCGGTTTCGCCAATAGCTTGAGCTAAAGTTAAAATAGAACCTGTTAAAATCATAGGCATTGCCAAAGGTAGCATAATGCCTTTTATCATTTGAATTTTAGTCATGCCTAAAGCATATGCTGCATTTTTCATATTAATATCCACACTTTTTAAGGCAGCTTTAGTTGAAACAATAATAATAGGTAAGCTCATAATAGCCAAAGTTAATCCTCCAACTAAAGCACTAGAACGAGGCATCCCAAAAAGATTAATAAACACCCCAAGTCCTAAAAGTCCAAATAAAATACTAGGAATACTTGCAAGGTTATTAATACACACTTCTATAAAATGCGTAAATACATTTTGCGGAGCAAATTCTTCTAAATAAATAGCTGCTCCAACTCCTATTGGGATACTTACAACCATACAAACTATCATCACAAGTAAAGTTCCAACCACAGAAGCAAAGATTCCTGAATTTTCAGGTGATTTAGAATCTCCATTAAGGAAAAAATTTGTGTTAAAACTTAGTTTTATTTCTTGCTTTTGAACTAATTCATCAACTAAAGTTTTTTGTTCATCGCTTAGTTTATTGTAGTTTTTTTTCATATATTGATCAACTTCAGAATTTGCTAAAAGCCAAGATTTTTCTTTGATTTGACCTGTTCTTATTTTCCTTTGTTCAGCACGCGATAAAAGCTCATATGAAGGGCTATTTCTATCAGCCTGGGCATAAATGTAAGTTTGCTTAAAAGCTCCTATCCCAAGATACCCTACGCTTGATAAAAAAATACAAAGAAAAATAAGGTTTATATAAAGCCCCATTTTACAGAATCTTTTGAAATTTTTTGAAGCTTTTTTTCTTTGTTTAAAAAGTTTTTTCATAAATTTTTCCTTTTATGGAAGCGATTTATCAAATAAACGCTAAAAATATTAATGATTAATGTAATAATAAAAAGCACAAGCCCTAAAGAAAATGCACTTAAAGCTAAAGAACTATCAAAAGCTTGATCACCGCTTAATGCTTCTACTATTTTTACAGTCACTGTTGTCATATCTTCTAAAAAATTCATTGTTAAATTTGGACGCAATGAAGCAGCCATAACAACAATCATTGTTTCACCTAAAGCTCTTGAAAGTCCTAAAAGACAAGCTGCAACTATACCTGGCATTGCTTCTGGTAAAATTACTGCAAAAACGACTTCTTTTTTAGTCATACCTAAAGCATAAGCTCCATTTATCCTTTTTAAACTTACAGCTTCAATGCAATCTTGTGAGAGTGAAGCCACTATAGGAACTATCATAATACCCATGATAAAACCTGCACCTAGGGCACTTTGAAAACTAGCTTCTATACCAAAAAGAGAAAAAAACCACACTATAAAAGGAGCTACAACTATGGCTGCGAAAAATCCAAAAACTACAGTAGGAATTCCTGCTATGATTTCTAAAATAGGTTTTAAATAGTTTTTAGATTTTTTACCTGCAAATACTCCAAGATAAATAGCACACATTACACCTAAAGGTAAGGCTGTTAGCATTGCTATTAATGAAATATAAAAAGTTCCCCAAAATAAACTCAAAGCACCAAAAACCCCATGCTTGCTACTTCCATCAGCACCTACAAATGCAGCATCTGCTGCCCACTGACTTGAGAATAAAAAAGTAAATACGCTTTCTTTTTGAAAAAATTTTAATGCCTCTATTAAAATAGTTAGCATAATAGCAAAGCTTACTACTACGCTAACAAAAGCACAAAGAAAAAGCGTTAATTTTATTATTTTTTCTTTTATCAATTTTTCATCCTAAAAATTAAAAAACTTTCCCTGCTTTAACAAGCTCATCAGTTAATAAACCTTTTTCTTCTATATGTTTTTGGGTTTGTTTTAAAGTTTTTTCATCCAAAGGAACTAATCCTATTTTTTCTAATTCTGCTCCGCTTTTAGCTAAATCATCACTCATATAAATTTTTGCAAATTCAAATACTTCTGGATTTTTCTTAGCATTCATATATATAAACAAAGAACGAGCTAGTTTATATTTTCCTTCGGAAATATTCTTCTCATCAGCTTTTACACCATCAATATCAACTGCATTAATCTTATCATCATTACTAGCTAAAAATCCGTATCCAAAAAGCCCAAAAGCTTCTTTATCAACAGAAAGTTTTGAAACAATTAAATTATCGTTTTCTCCGCTTGGTATAAATGCTCCATCTTGGCGTATAGTTTTATATGCACCTTTATATTCAGGAATTTTTTTAGAAATATCTACCATTACAAGCTCTTCTATACTATCTCTTGTTCCTGAACTTGATGGAGGACCATAGATTGTAATTTTTCTATTTGGTAGATTTTTATTGATTTGTTGCCAATTTGTATAAGGATTTGGGACTAATTTTCCATCTTGTGGAATTTCTTTGGCCAAAGCTAAAAATAACTCATGTAAGCTTATATTTAATGGAGCATTGATTTTATTTTGAGCTAAAACTATGCCATCATAGCCTATCATAATCCCGACTATATCACTCACACCTGATTTTTTACAAGTTTCAAATTCACTTGGCTTGATTGCTCTTGAAGCATTAGAAATATCAGTAATTCCCTCGCAAAACACTTTAAAACCACCGCCTGTGCCAAGACTTTCAACTATAGGTGTTTTTGTATTTTTTATAGAAGCATACTCTTCAGCAACAAAAGAAGTAAAAGGATAGACAGTAGATGAACCTGCTATTTTTAATTCTGCTGCGTTTAAACTAACAAAGGTAGCCACACTTAAAGCCAAAAGTTTTTTCATTTTTTCTCCTTGTTTTAAAAAAGTAATGAAAATTTAAAAAAACTTGGAAACATTTTGGATACATGTATTTTTTGATATAATTTTATATGCTAAATGTTATTTTGATAGAAGATGATAAAGATTTAAATGAGTTAATTAGTTTAAGACTTGGTCAAGAAAATATAAAAATTTATAATTATTTTGATTTTTTTGACTTAGAAACCTTTCTAGATACAAATGAAATAGACTTAATCATCATGGATAGAAATTTACCAAGTGGCGATAGTGTAGAGATGATAAAACAATTAAGAAAAAAAGGTTATATGGAGCCTGTGATTTTTCTTAGTGCAAAGACTTTACAAAAAGATATTTTAGAAGGTTTTGAGCAAGGCTGTGATGATTATATATGCAAACCTTTTGATTTTAATGAACTTTTATTTAGAATCAAAGCCGTAACTAAAAGAAATAAAACTCCAAAAGAACAAATTTCTTATCAAGATTTTACTTTATATATAGAAGAGAGAAAATTAATTCATCAAACAAATACATTTGACAATTTATCAACCCTAGATGTAGAATTACTCAAGTGTTTTTTTAATCACAAAAATCAACTTCTAAGCCGTCAATTTTTAAGTGAGCAGGTATGGAAAAATGACACAACAAGCGATAAGACAATCAATACGGCTATTTTAAGATTAAAACAAAAAATTCCACAAATTAAAGAAAATATCATTTCAGTGCGCTCGGTGGGTTATAAATTGTGTTAAAAATCAGAAATTTTTTTGCTTTATTTTTTATATGTTTTTGTATATTTTTTATAGGATTGTTTTATTTTGTTAATGAGCAATATATAAATAACACTATAAAAAGCACTTATGAGCAAAAATTAAAAACCTTGAATGATACATTAAAATTTAGCATTATAAAAACACTCAATACAAACAACATTCAAGAATTTTCTCAACAAACAAGAGCAGATTTTATCATCAAAAAAGATGGAAAAACCATCTCATCTTTAGATGATTTTGATTTCTTTAAAAATCAATTTAACGCAGATTTTACACATGAATTTTTTAATAATAAAGAAATTTATTATAAAGCTTATCAATATGAAGGATATAAATACATCATCATTGTTTATCCAAAAATAAATGCAAAAATACAAGATTTTTGGATAAAAAATATTTTGATTTTTTTACTTTTTTTAGCAGTATTAACTGCAATATATATTTTTATATTTAACTTTTTTAAAAAATACTTTCAAGAATTACTTTTGTTTATTAAAAATATAAAGAGTCAATCAGAATTTCATTTTACAAAGAACTTTTTTTATGATTTAAATTCTTTAAATTTAAGATTATTAAAAATAAAAAAGTTATTTTATGAGAAAGAATTACAAAATAAAAAACAAGCCAAAAAAATTAAAATGAAAAACACTCAACTTTCAAATTTAATCAGTGCTATTTCACATGAGTTAAAAAATCCTTTAAGTGTTATAAATTTAAGTTTGCAATCTTTAGAAAAAGAACATAATGATGAAACTATGAGAAAAATTATGCTTGAAAAAATTCACAAGCAAAGCATAAAAATCAACCAACTAACACACAAACTAAATTTTGTTTTTAATTTAAATATCACATCTTTAAATGAAGAAAATTTTGATTTATATGCTTTAAGTAAAAATATTGTTGAAAATTTTAATGAAAGCAGGATTAAAATTCAAGGAGAGCAAACTTTCATAAAAGCAGATTCTTTTCTCATTGAGCAAGTTATTATTAATCTCATTAGCAATGCACTAAAATATAGTCAAAAAGATATTTTTATTGAAGTTAAAAACCAAGAATTTACTATACAAGATCAAGGCATAGGCATAGAGGAAAAATATTTAAAACTAATCACAAAAAAATTTTATAAAATCAATACTAGCCAAAACAATTCTTTTGGACTAGGATTGTTTTTAGTTAAAAAAATACTCACTTTACACAAAAGTTCTTTAAAAATTCAATCTAACCCACAAAAAGGCAGTGTTTTTTCTTTTAGTATAAAAAATACAAAATAATTTTTTTATTATTAATATCTTTTTAATAAAACTATATTAATATAATAAAGCAATAACACTTAAAGGAGAGAAAATGCTTTCAAAAGAAGTAGTAGCTTTATTAAATGAGCAAATTAATAAAGAAATGTATGCAGCAAATTTGTATTTGAGTATGAGTTCATGGTGCTATGAGCATAGTTTTGATGGTGCAGGGGCGTTTTTGTTCGAGCATGCAAGAGAAGAAAGCGATCATGCTAGAAAACTCATCACTTATTTGAATGAAACTGATTCTAAAGTAGAATTAAAAGAAGTTAAAAAACCTGATAGTGATTTTAAATCATTGCTTGATGTATTTGAAAAAACTTTTGAGCATGAGCAAAGTATCACTGCTTCTATTAATAATCTTGTAGATTTTATGCTTTCAAGTAAAGATTATTCTACTTTTAATTTTCTACAATGGTATGTAAGCGAACAACACGAAGAGGAAGCGCTTTTTAGAGGTATAGTAGATAAAATCAAACTCATAAGCGATAATGGCAATGGCTTATACATGGTAGATCAATACATCAAAAGTCTGACTAATAAATAATTTTTAGCTTCCATAAATTTGGAAGCTAAATATCTTTTAATTTAAAAGAATTCTTGCAAAATAAAAGTAAATTTGCTAAAATACTTTTTATTTAAAAGGATTTTTATGCAAATGAATGAAATTACTGATAAATTAAAATTTATACTCCAAAAAGAAGGAATAAAAAACGCCAAAGATTCTGATGTAGCTAAGATGCTAAATATCAATCCTGATACCTTTTATAGTATGAAATTTAGAAATTCCATACCTTATAAACAAATACTTCATTTTTTAAATGAGAGAAATATTAATATCAATGCGTTTTTTTATGAAGATTCCCTTGAGAGTAATACTCTAACGCATGATCTAAACTATAATGTTTTAAAATATTATGATGTTAATGCTTCTATGGGAGGTGGAGCTTTAAATGATAATGTAAGTTTTTCAGAAGTGATTATAGATGAAAAGCTAAGTGATTTTTTTGACTCTAAAGATTGTGATATCATCCCATGTATAGGCGATAGCATGGAGCCTGAAATCAAAGATGATTCTTTGTGTTTAGTAGATAAAAGCAAAAGCTTTAAAGAAGGTGGAGTTTTTGCAGTAAATACCAGAGATGGTTTATTTATCAAACAAATTTTTAAAAGCAATAAAGGCGGAGTTTATTTACACTCTTTTAACCTAAGTTATGCGGATGTTCATTATCAAAATGGAGACTTTTTAATTGTAGGTAAGGTAGTAGGGACTATTAGTAGAATTTAATATTTAGCAAATAAGTTCTTTTTCTATATGATAATTTTTATTATTTAAATTAATAAAAAGTTAATAAATTATATTTTTAAGTTAATTTTTATTAAAAAATAGTCAAAATTATGTTTTAAAAGTTAATAGATAATAAATAAGAGTGTTTTTATCTTTTAACAAAACTACATGAAAGGGAAGTTATGAAACATAAACTAGCTAAAGTCGCCACTTATGCTTGTTTAGCATTGGGCATTAGTTTGACTACACAAGCTTTTGCTTCTTCAGAGCCTAGAACCCTTGATGGTTATGTGGCTCAAGAAGATGCATTTTTTGATTATCTTTATAAAAATCACCCTATTTTTAAATATGAAAAAGAAGGGCGTTTGGTGGGTAAATTTACCCATAGTGATAGAACTGAAAATTGGGTTGTAAATCAAAATGGAGCTAAATTTGCTGCCGAGCATGATTTAAAACAAGCTTCTATTACTTATCGCTTGCCTTATGAATCTTTTTTGGATTTTCCAAACAAATTTGTGGGTCCAAAAAAATGTGGCGAATGCCATCCTGCTCAATATGCTTCTTGGGAGCGCTCTCGTCATGCAAAAACCGTGCGTTTTCCACATGAAATGGAAGAAGTTGGTGGAGCTGAAGGTTTGAAAAAACCTATGTATAATTCTCAAGCTACTATTTTACCCGATGGAATTTATCCAAATGATGTTTATGCTCTCATTGGAACGCCAAGAACAAAATATGGTTTTATAGATAGATGGCTTGTGCGTGGAACTTACCATGTTGAAGATGGAAATTTGAGTGATTTAAGTGGTAAATTAACCGCTGGAGGTAATCAATTTTCAAGACTTTGGAGTGAGTTTTTAACCCCTGAAATGGCACAAAAAATAGCTGCATTTGCACCTGGTTTTCCTACTAAAATGGAAGATTTTGGAGGAAATGGCTCTCAAGTATGGGGAACAAACTCTTATGCTGCAACCTATAAAGAAAAAGCGGTTTTCCAACCTGCTACTGCGTATTGTGAAACCTGTCATACTTTTAAATTTGACTTTAAAAGCAAGGAAGAATTTTACAAAGCACTGGGTAATCCAAAAGAACTTCAAAAACATACCATCTCAAAAGGCATTACTTGCGAGGAATGCCATGGGGCTGGAGCACATCTTTATGGAGCAAGAGGTGCGGGTATGCCATCAAATTGTGAAAGATGTCATCAAAGATTTTCATACAATGAAACCGATGCTAAAATCAATCCTAGAAAACCTTTCAATGCGTATTTTAAATCAAGTTGTCCTGCGTGTGGAACAGAAGGTGCTCAAATGTATTCTTCAGCACACTACGATAAGGGTATGAGATGTAATACTTGTCATGATCCGCATGAAGTAACTTTTAATGATTGGAAAAGCGGTTATACTAAAACAAAACTTAAAAAAACTTGCAAAGATTGTCATGAAACTCAAGCAAGCTTTTTCAAAAAAGGTGGAATTCACGCAAAAGATAACTGTACAGCTTGTCACATGCCAAATATGATGAGTTGTGAAAACTTTGGAGCAGTTCAAAACCCTGATAAAGGTGGATTTGATAATGTTAGAGCTTCACATATTTGGAATATCAAAGTAGATAAAACCGCAAAAACACTTAATCCACCAGAAGGTAAAGAAAGATCGCCTAAAGTTGGTGGTTGGACCATAGCTAGAGATGATGAAGGTAGATTCTTCCTTGATTTAATGTGGAGTTGTGGTAGAACTAGTTTTAGTGATATTAACCTAATGGGTCCTGGTGCAAGTGGTTGTCATAGTCCTGTACAATCAACCTTACCTGAAAAACTTCACTTTAGCAATCAAGAAATGATTTATGATAAAGTAATGCAGTGGCAAAACCCTGTTAAAGAAGGATATGAGAAAATTAGAAAAGGTATAGCAAATATTGATAAAACTTTTGCTGAAAAAAATAAACTTTCAATAGAGCAAAAATCAAAAGTATTAAGCCTAACAAATCAAGCTCAAGCCATAGCTGATAGACTAGAAAAAGATGGTTCTTGGGGTGTTCATGGACCTGCTTATTCTAAGAAAATCATAGAAGAAGCTTTAATTTATATCCAAGAAGCACAAAATATCCTAAATGGTAAATAAAAACAAAGGAAGAATGAAAAATTCTTCCTTAAAATAAGGAGCTAGTCTTGAAAAATTTAATTACTCGACTTTTTATTGTGCTTTTTACTCTTTTTATGCCATCAGGATTTATTTTTGCTGAGGCTAATGGAGAAATAGGCTCAATAGAAGGTGTAAAAAGCATTAGCTTAGCACAAGCTCAAGAAATGCTAGATCAAAACAATACTTATTTTTTTGATGTCAATTCAGAGCAAGATAGACAAGCTAATGGCTATATACCTAATTCCATATCAACCTATGTGGAAAATTGGCAAAATTTACTACCTAATGATAAAAATGCAAATTTAGTATTTTATGGTTTAAATCGTTTTAGATTTGAAGCTTCTCAAGCTGCTGCAGTTGCTATAGAACTTGGCTATAAAAACTCTGTTGTAATGCTTGATGGTATAGAATCATGGGTAACTTCAGGTAGAAAAGTTGAAAAAATAGACACAGTTAAATGGGAAAAAGCTAAAGAAATTATCGAGTTTAAAGATACTATTCACTCAAGATTTAAATTTAGCAATACCCCATCTTGTCGTGATTGTCATGCTCAAAAAGGTAAAGGCATTAGAGCTGATATTGCAGCAAGTAAAAACTTAATCAATCAAAAATGTGCAACTTGCCATGAAAAAGCAAGCAATGCTTTAGCAAAAAGCGCTCATGGAGTAGAAAAGTTCTTACCTGCTCAAGATATGCAAAAGAAAAAAGAAAAACCATCTTGTGCGACTTGTCACTCTATTCATATTACCCCAAAACATTCAGGAATTTATTCACAAAAACAATTAGTCGATCAAAAATGTGCACAATGCCATAAACAAAAAAGTGCAACTTTTCATATGACTTTCCATGGTAAAGGCATGATATTAAGTACACCGGGTGAAACTCCAAGTGTTGCTACTTGTTCTGATTGTCATGGCAAACACAATATTTTAAAATCAAGTGAAAGAAGCTCAACCCTCTCGCCAATTAACCGTGTTCAAACTTGCAAATCATGCCACCCAAATGCAAATGAAAATTTCGCAAATTGGATGGCACATGCTGATCATAGTGATGGTGAAAAATATCCTGGATTACATGGTGCTTATATATTCATGACTATTTTGGTCATTTCTGTATTTGTTTTCTTTGGAGCCCATACTATACTTTGGTGCTTGCGTTTAATTGCTATGCGTATAAAATATCCTAAAGAATGGAAAGAAGCAAGAAAAGCAGCACATGAAGATAAAGTAAGAGTAAGAAGATTTAGCACTTTTCATAGAATTCAGCATTTTTTTATGGCAGTTAGCTTTTTGGGTCTTGCATTCTCAGGCTTACCGCAAAAATTCTATGATTCAGCATGGGCTAAACCTATGATTGATTTAATGGGTGGAGATATCATTAACGCTGCAACCATACATCATATTTCAGCCATAGTAATGTTTGCAGTATTTTTCTCTCACATTGGAGAAATCATCATCGTAAATTGGAAACGCCGTGATGTAGCAAGGGATCCAATAACTGGCAAAATAAGCTTTATGAAAGTTTTAAAAGCTACTTTTGGACCTGATTCTTTAATGCCAAATTGGCAAGATTTTAAAGATATGAAAGATCATTTTAAATGGTTCTTTGGTTTTGGACCAAGACCGCAATTTGACCGCTGGACTTATTGGGAAAAATTTGACTATCTAGCAGTATTTTGGGGTATGTTTATCATTGGTATTTCAGGGCTTATTTTATGGTTTCCTGCTTTCTTTGGTAAATTTTTACCAGGTGAAGCAATCAACTTAGCAACCCTACTTCACTCTGATGAAGCTTTACTTGCTACAGGATTTATTTTTGCAATTCACTTCTTTAATACGCATTTTAGAGCAGATCGCTTCCCTATGGATATGGTGATTTTTTCAGGAAGTATTAGCGAAGAAGAGATTAAACAAGAAAGAAATGTATGGTATAAACGCTTAAAAGAAAGTGGAAAATTAAGCACTTTATATGAAAATAAAAGTAACTTCAAAGCATATCAATGGCTAGCTAAACTTGCAGGATTTGCAATGCTAATCACTGGTTTGGTATTTTTATTTTTAATGCTTTATACTTTCTTTAACACTATCTTATAACCTTATTCGCTATAATAGCGAATAAGGACTTTTTCTAATTTTTTCAAGGATTTTAAATGTTTAAAACAATACTCTCACTTAGTTTTTTAAGTATTTTTTTTATAGCTTGTTCTAATGAAGAAAAACTTGATTCTAATTTAATCTCAAGCGGTACACAATTTTCTAAAGAAAATTTACAAAAAGCAAATGATTTAGATAAAAAATCTTATGAAGAAATAGCTCATTTATTTAAAGATAATGCAAATATAAAAAGTGATGATAAAAACATTTTAATCATTTTCAGCGCAAATCACTGCCTTTATTGTGATAAATTAAAAGAAGAAATTAAAAATGATAAAAAAATACAAGAACTTATAAAAGACAAATACAGCTCATATTATATAAATATAAGCTATAAAAAAATTCATACATTTTATAAAAACCATAAAAGTGACTTAAGTACAGCTGAACTTTCTAGTATTTATGATATAGTAGCCACCCCTACTATTGTAATTTTAAACAAAAATAGCCAAACTTTGCTAAATTATCCTGGTTTTATTAGCGCAAAAAGACTAAGCGCTACAATGGAGTTTTTAAATCAAAAAGAAAATCAAAATTTAGACGAAGCAACCATAGCACAAAAACTCATACATTTTTATAAAGAAAATAATATTTAAAGGTTAAAAATGCAGTATTTTTTTTCTTTTGCAATGAGTTTTTTGCTAATGAGCATATATGCCATAGCTTGTGCTGTGGCAACCTTTATAGAAAATGATTTTGGTATTAGTGCAGCTAAAGCTTTAATTTATAATAATGCTTGGTTTGATATGTTGCATTTATTACTAGGTTTAAATTTAATCGGAGTGATATTTTGTAACAAGCTTTTTCAAAAGAAAAAATACTCTATCTTGCTTTTACATTTATCTTTTATAGTGATTTTAATCGGTGCTGGACTTACTAGATATTTTGGCTTAGAAGGTGGAATGCATATAAGAGAAAATCAAAGCTCGAGTACCATAGTTACTAGAGAAGAATTTATAAAAATTACTGATTTTGATACTAATGCCAGTTTTGAATTTCCTATTAGCTTTACCCCGCTAACTCAAAAGCATTTTAAAAAAACTATTGACTTAAATGGCGAAAAATTAATCATAAGCTCTATCAAATACACTCCACAAAAAGACTCTATCACACCTGCTAGCTTAAAATTAAATATTAATTATCAAAAAGCAAATACACAAATAATCTTAAATCCAAATTTTACAAACAAACAAGCAGTGCATTTTAACTTACAGGGAAAAAATTTTACTATCAATTGGGGACCAAGAGAAATTAAGCTTCCTTTTGCATTACACTTAAAAGATTTTATACTAGAGCGTTATTTAGGCTCTATGAGTCCATCTTCTTATACTTCAAAAATTCAAATCATAGATAAGCAAAATAATATTAATCTAGATTATGATATTTTTATGAATAATGTTCTTGATTATGGTGGATATAGATTTTTTCAAAGCTCTTATGATCAAGATGAGCAAGGCACTATACTTTCAGTTAATAAAGATCCTGGTAAAATCCCTACTTATATAGGTTATACTTTATTGATTTTGGGATTTTTATGGGTTTTATTTGATAAAAACTCAAGATTTCATCGTTTAAGCATTTATTTAAAAAAAGGTCAAAGTTTTGTATTGTTTATTTTGCTTTTTGCAAATTTACAAACTCCACTTTTTGCACAAGAAGATAAAAATGAAATTTTAAATTTAATCTCGAATTTGCAAAAAAATTCCTATGAACATTCTTTAAATTTTGCAAGATTACTTGTGCAAGATCATAATGGTAGAATCAAGCCTTTAGATACTTTGGCAATGGAGTTTGTTTATAAAATCACTCAAAAAGAAAAATTTTTAAATCTTCACTATGATCAAATTTTTCTAGCAATGATGATTTATCCTAAAGAATTTAGAAAAATCAAAATGATAGCTACAAAAACAAGCAAGCTAAGAGAATTAATAGGCACAGATATAAATGAAAAATACATAGCATTTGATGATGTGTTTGATAATGAGGTATATAAACTTAGTAATTATGTTGAGGAAGCTAACCGCAAAAAGCCCTCACTAAGAACTAACTTCGATAAAGATTTACTAGCCTTAGATGAAAAAATAAATCATGCATATTATATTTATAGCGGTCAAGCTTTAACTATTTTTCCTGATATTAATGAACAAAGTTTAAAGTGGTATTCTCCGGTGCAAATTTTACCTTTTGCAAAAGAAGATGTAGAGCGTTTACAAATGCTTTTAGTTAGCTATTTTTTACAAGTTCGCAATGGTGTTGAAAATAATCAATGGCAAGATGCGAATGAAATTTTACAATCTTTAAAAGATTTTCAAAATCACTATGGAAGCAGTGTTTTACCACCAAAAGAAAGATTAGATCTTGAAATACTGCTTAATCATTACAATATCTTTGATAATCTAACTTTTGTTTATATTAGCTTTGCGTTAGTGTTTTTCTTTTTAAGTTTTTATACTATATTAAAAAATATTTCTTTATCTGCCTTTGTATATAGATTTTTTTACATCATTTTAAGTATATGTGTAATCATACATGCACTAGCTTTAAGCATTCGTTGGTATGTAGGTGGGCATGCTCCTTGGAGTAATGCTTATGAAAGCATGATTTACATAGCTTTTGCTTGTGCGATAAGTGCTGTGATATTTTTTAAAAAATCACTCTTAGCTTTATGTGGTGCGAGTTTTTTAGCAGGCATTTCGCTTTTTGTAGCTCATCTTGGCTTTATGGATCCTCAAATTGGAAATTTAGTACCTGTTTTAAAATCATATTGGCTTAATATTCATGTTTCTATTATAACAGCAAGTTATGGATTTTTAGCACTTTGTTTTATTATAGGGATTTTGAGTTTAATTCTTTTTGCTTTAAGGGATAAAAATAAAAATATAGATTTAAACATCATTAAATTACACTGCGTTAATGAAATGTCTATGATAATAGGACTTGCAATGCTTACAATAGGAAATTTTTTAGGCGGAGTTTGGGCTAATGAAAGCTGGGGAAGATATTGGGGTTGGGATCCAAAAGAAACTTGGGCTTTGATTTCTATTGTAGTTTATACTATAGTATTGCACTTAAGATTTATTTTTAAAACTTATTTTATTTTTGTTTTTGCAAGTGCTAGTGTTTTAGCCTTTTATAGCATATTAATGACTTATTTTGGAGTGAATTTTTATCTTTCTGGGCTTCATTCTTATGCAAATGGTGATGCTTTTCCTATACCAACTTTTGTGTATGTTTTGATTGTACTTAATTTTATTTTAATTATTAGCGCAGGAAGAAAAAGGGATTTAAATACGCCTAGTTTTTAAACTAGGCTTTGCTTTTTTCTATTTCTTGAAGTGCATGGATAAGATCTTTTAAATTTTCATAAGGAATATGAACTTTCCAATCTATTCCATTTTCTTTTTTCAAAGCCACACCTATACTTAAGACATCATTACTTCCTATACCATAAGGATTAGAAAGATTACAAAGGCTTATTTCTCCACTTTTACTGCCATGTAATTCTATAGTTTTAAATATTTTTTTACTCATGTTTATCCCTAAAAGCTGTGATAATTTTTGCTTGAAATTTTAACCAATCTTTTTGAAGCATGATAGGAAAACCACCATAAACCCTAGCACCTTCTAAATTTTTAGTGACCCCACCTCTTGCGGCTATGGTAGCAAAATCCCCTATTTCTAAATGCCCACTTGTAGCACTTTGCCCACCCATAGTAACATTTTTACCCAAAATACTTGAACCTGAAATTCCACTTTGAGCTACTATAAGACAATTCTCCCCTACTTCACAATTATGCCCTACTTGAACAAGATTATCAATCTTTGTGCCTTGCTTTATGATAGTGCTTTCAAAAACTGCTCTATCAATAGTCGTGCAAGCTCCAACTTCTACAAAATCTTCTAGAATAACATTTCCATTATGATAAATCTTATAATGCTCGCCATTTTTTGTATGCGCATAGCCAAAACCATCACTACCTATAACACAATTTGCCAGTAAATGACATTTTTTACCTATTTTAGTGTCATTATAAATCACAACATTTGGATGGATTGTAGTATATTCACCTATACTTACATTATCGCCTATATAAGCTCCTGCCATTATCACTACATGATCAGCTATTTGGACATTTTCTCCAATATAAACATTTGGCATAATCTTGGCACTTTTAGCGATTTTAGAATTTTTCTTTTCACTAGAAATTAAAGGTTTAGCAAAAAGCTTACTTAAAAGCGCAAAAGATAAATGTGGATTATCAACAACTAATTTAACACAATCTTTTGAAACTAAATTTTCAAATTCTTTTGAGACTAATATAGCCCCAGCTCCACTACTTGTAATTTTTTTAGAGTTTTTTTCTCCATCGCAATAACTAAGTTCAGTAAAACTTGCATTATTTAATGAATTTAAAGCTGTAATTTCTATATCATCTCCGCAATATTCTATGCCTAAAAATTTAGCAATTTCACTAATTTTCATTTTACCTCCATTAAAATAGAACCACTTCTAACTACACTAATAGGATTATACTTTTTCATAGTTTTTAAAAAGTTATCGATATTTTTTGCATCATCACTTGCCATTACTATAATAAACTCATCATCACTATAAGTCACACTGCCATTATAAGCTTTTAATATGGCATCTAAACCTGCAAAATTTTCATTTAAAGCAATCTTTACCAAAGCTGTTTCTTTTTCTATAAAATCACTAGAATCAATTACCTTATAAGTAGGTATGAGTTTATGAAGTTGTTTTATGATTTGCTCAAAAACTTTTTCATCGCCTAAAGTAACGATATTTATCCTTGAGAATTCTTTATCATCAAGTGGAGCAACCGTAAGAGATTCTATATTATAACCGCGTCCTGAAAAAAGCCCGACAACGCGTGATAATACCCCATGCTCATTTAATACAATGACAGAAATTACTCTTCTTTTCATTTTTTATCCTTGTTTTTATAGCTAGGTAAAATCATATTATAAATAGCTCCGCCCGCAGGAACCATAGGTAATACATCTTCATAACGATCTATAGCTACATTTAAAACACAAGTTTTTTTAGATTCTAAGGCTGCTTTAAAAGTTTTTTGAAATTCTTCTTTATTAAAAACATTATAACCCTCACAATGAAAACCTTTAGCAATAGTAACAAAATCAGGTTGACTTGTTAGATCTGTATTAGAAAATCTTTCTTTATAAAACATACTTTGCCATTGTCTTACCATACCTAAAAAAGAATTATTTAAAATGATATTAATCACTTTAATTCCATAAGCACTTGCTGTCATTAGCTCTTGTATATTCATTAAAAAAGAACCATCGCCTACAAAATTTATTACAACTTCTTCATCTACAGCTAATTTAGCCCCAAGTGCGGCCGGTAAAGAATACCCCATAGTTCCTTGCCCACCGCTTGTTGCAAGTTGTCTAGCATAATTAAAAGGATAAAATTGCGCTACCCACATTTGATGTTGCCCCACATCAGTAATTATCCTTGCATCAGGAGCTAATCTAGCACATTCTTCTATAACCCATTGAGGTTTTAAAACTTCATCGCTATCTTCATAGATTAAAGGATATAATTGTTGATAGTTTTGTAAAGTTTTAAACCATTCTTGGTATTTTGTGTTGTCAAAACTTTCTTTTTTTAATTCTTCTAAGGTATCTAAAATAACACTTTTAATATCCCCAACTATAGGAAAATGCGCTTCGATGATTTTAGAAATAGAGCTTGGATCTATATCAATATGAACGATTTTTGCACCCTTAGCAAACTCACTTGTTTTACCAGTAATCCTATCATCAAACCTAGCACCCACAGCAATGAGCAAATCACACTCACTTAAAGCGATATTTGCACAATAACTTCCATGCATACCTGCCATTTTTAAATTAAGCTCATCATCACTTCTTAAAATCCCTAGAGCCATCAAAGTTTCAACTGCAGGAATTTGGCAAAAATGAATCAAATCTCTTAATTCGTCACTAGCATTAGAAGCTATACAACCTCCACCTAGGTAAAATAAAGGTTTTTGGGCATTTTTAATCAAACTTACTAATTTTTTAATTTGCTTGATATTTCCTTTATAGGTTGGCTTGTAAGTTTTCATAGAAATTTCTTTAGGATAATGCCATACACCCATAGCAGCAGTAACATCTTTAGGTATATCAATATGCACAGGCCCTTTTCTACCTGTTGTAGCAATATAAAAAGCTTCTTTTAAAATTTTAGGTAATTCTTCGATATTTTTTACTAAATAATTATGCTTTACACAAGGTCTTGAAATACCTATAGCATCGATTTCTTGAAAAGCATCTGTTCCTATTAAAGAATTTGCAACTTGAGCTGAAATTAAAACCAAAGGTATAGAATCACTATAAACAGTAGCTAAACCTGTAACTGTATTAGTAAAACCAGGTCCACTTGTAACTACTGCCACACCAACTTTACCACTCATTCTAGCATAAGCATCAGCACTATGTAAGGCCGCTTGCTCGTGTCTGACTAAAATGTGTTTAAAATGAGTTTGCTTATAAATTTCATCATAAATATTTAAAGCCGCACCACCAGGATAACCAAAAACTACTTTAACATTTTCTTCTTTTAATGCTTCACAAATCATTTGCGAGCCATTTAGCTCTTTCATTATTTTACCTTTTTGCTTAAAATGGAAAATATTATAACGATAATTTAATAAATATTATTTCACAAGAAAGAGTTTCTTGCAAATCAAGAAACTACTTGTGCTTTTTTAGCGTATTCTATACCTAAATCAAAAGCTTTTGCATTTGCCTCTTTAGTTTTTGCAGGTACCATATCAAGCATAGTTTGTTTTAATGCATCAATATCAATACATTTACTCATATAAGCAGCTATAGCTAAAGCAACGACTGATTGAGTAGCTACATTCCCTACTTCTTCTTTAGCTATAGTAATAATAGGAATTTCAAAAATTTTCCATCTTGCATAATCTTCTTTACTTGGATGAACTAAATTTGGCTCTATAACTATAACACCACCATCACAAACACCATCTTTGAAACTATGATAACCTTTATCAGCAGTTGAAAGCATAAAACTAACTTCACCTTCTACTGCATAAGGAAAAAAGATTTCATTTTCATCAATGATAATATCAACCTTAGTTGGCCCACCTCTAACTTGAGAAGTATAAGTAGAAGCTTTAAAAGCATTACGCCCTTCTTTAATGGCGGCTTTAGCTAGAATTTCACCTGCAGTGATAACCCCTTGTCCACCTTCACCACAAAATCTTAATTGATATTTCATTTTAATACTCCCAAATCAACCATTCTTTTTTCTTTCAAGGCTCTTCTAACTTCCTCATAAGCTTCACAATATTCTGTTTTACTTTCATCTTGGTGTAAAATTCCTGTAGGGAATTTATCCGCTCTTTGTTCATAGTCTAATTGTTCAAATTTAGACTTTTCAATACAACGATTTTTAATCCAATCAAGCATGCTTACAGCTTCGCCCATTTTGTTTTTTCTACCTAGATTAATATGGCAGTTTGAAAATACATCTACAAAACTATAACCTTTGTGAGATAAAGCTTTAAAAATGATATTTTCAAGCTTATTTGCCTCTATAACATTTGTTCTTGCTACAAAAGAAGCCCCAGCGGCTTTAGTAAGCTCACAAGCATCAAAATTTGGGTCTATATTACCTGCTTGAGCTGTAACAGTGTAAAAGCCTTGTGGGGTAGTTGGTGAAGTTTGTGAATTTGTAAGACCATAAATAAAATTATTGATTAAAATATGAGTTAAATCTATATTTCTTCTACATCCATGGATGGTATGATTTCCACCAATTGCTAAAGTATCGCCATCTCCACTTACTACGATTACATGTTTTTTAGGGTTTGCCAGTTTAATCCCTGTTGCATAAGCAATAGCTCGACCATGAGTCGTATGGACTGTATTGCAATTTACATAAGAACTCATTCTACCACTACAACCTATACCAGAAACTAAGCAAACATCATCCATATTCCAGCCAAGTTTTTGAATAGCTCTAATAATAGCTTTTAAAACAACACCATCCCCACAACCCCAGCACCATTGTGTTGGAAGTTTATCTACTCTTAAATATTCATCATAATTAAAAGCCATTTTACATATTCTCCTTTACTTTAGCAATAATTTCACTTGGGGTTATAGGGCGACCATTTGCACGGTGCAAGCTAATAAAATCATCTCTTTTACTTACTCTTTGAATTTCTTCTAAATATTGCCCCATATTAAGCTCACTTACCATAACTTTTTCAAATTTAGATACTACTTGAGCTATTTTTTTCTCAGCAACTGGATAAAGGGTAATAGGTCTAAAAAGCCCTACTTTTAAACCCTCTTCTCTAAGTCTTAAAATAGCTTCTTTAGCAGATCTTGCAACGCTACCATAGGCGATGATTAAAAACTGCGCATCATCACACATAAACTCTTCATAAGTACAAATTTCATCGGTATTATTTTTAATCTTACCAAATAATCTTTTGATATTTTTATCTACTATTGCTCCATCTTCTGTTGGAAAGCCTATGTCTCCATGATGAAGTCCTGTGATATGATAACGATAACCTTCAAAGAAAGGATTTAATGTGGCAGCTTCATTTTCACCTGCTGCATAAGGTTTGTAATCTTTTTTATCGCCCGTAAATTTTTTGCGGTTGATAATTTCTAATTCTTCTAAATCAGGTAATTTTGCCTTACCATTCATGTGTCCTATGGTTTCATCTAAAAGCAAAAATACTGGAGTCATGTATTTTTCAGCTAAATTAAAAGCTCTAATAGTTTCAGTGTAAGCTTCCTCTAATGAAGCAGGAGCTAAAGCTATACTTGCATAATCTCCATGTGTTGGAGCTTTTGCTTGAAATAAATCACCTTGCGCAACCCTTGTTGGAAGACCGGTTGAAGGACCACCTCTCATAACATTTACAATTACTAGTGGAATTTCAGCTATAAAACCCAAACCAATTTGTTCAGCTTTTAAAGAAATTCCCGGCCCGCTGCTTGCTGTCATGGATTTTACTCCACTCATAGAAGCACCTAAGGCCACGCTAATACCCGAAATTTCATCTTCCATCTGTATAAAAGTACCATCATTTTTTGGCAACATATGGCTTAGTTCATGTGCTATTTCAGAACTTGGGGTAATTGGATAACCACCAAAAAATTTACAGCCACAATCAATCGCAGCTTTGGCTACTAAAACATTACCTGTTGATATAACTTCTCTCATTTTATTTTCCTATGCATTTAGTTTTTTGTATTTATTTTCTTTGACAGCTTGTGCTCTTTCTTTAGCTTCTGGCGTAAGCTTTGCAAATTTAAATTCATCTCTTTTGGCAACAAAAATCGCAAAATCAGGACAGTGACTTTCACATTCACTACAGCCTATACAAGAATCAGGATGAACCACTTCTATCATCTGTCCTAAAACTGCACTGATTTCATCTCTCATTGCTAAAACTCCGGCTGGACAATAGCTAACACAGATATTACAAGCCTTACATCTTGCTTCATCAACCCAAACTGGTGTATTCTCTGGAGCAATCATTAATATTCCTTTCTAGTTTTTTGTAATTTTCTAATGATTTTTTATTAAAAATTATTTTTAAAACAAACTTTTTATTATAGCGAATTTATAGCATGATTAAATATTATTTAAAAGATAAAATAAAACTAATAAGATTTTATAACACAAAGTAACATTAGGAGTAAAAAACTCCTAAAAAATTATTTATAATTATACTGAATAAAAGAATTTTCTAATGCAATTTGTTCTTGATTGTCTAATTTTAATTCTAAAGTTTCAAGCACCCCATCAAGACTAATCCTTGCCATAACTCCAAAAGCTTTTTTTCTTATGCTATATTCTCCATCTAAAATCACACATACTGGTAAAAATTCTCCACTTTTTAAAGCCTCTATCATTCTCACGCAAGCACTAGCAGGAGCTAAATAGGCTGAAGTTTTTAAATATTTTATAATTTTAGCACCACCGGTTTTAACCTCTTGTTCAATTTGAACAATATCTTGCTTATTTAAGACTTCACTTAAAGCTTTATTTTGCACTTTACTTTGAGATTTTACCAAAACCATACTATCATTGTGAAAACCTATAAGCTTAGTATCTATATAAGAAGTTTTTATATCTAATTTTTTGCTCACTTCGTATTTAAATCTAGCATTATCTAAAACACCTGCCATAGCAATGATTTTTTTTAATGAAAATAATTTACTTTCATAAAGAGCGTTGAGTAAAAAATCTACAGGATTGCTTACTATGATAAACAAAGGATCGTTGTTAAATTTTTTAATATTTTTTGCACACTCAAGCATAATTTTAGAATTAATAGCAAAAAGCTCATCTCTACTTTGACCTTCTTTTCTAGCTACACCTGCACTAAAAATAACCACTTGAGAATCTTTTGAGTATGTATAATCATCCGTACAAGTTATTTTAATATCAAAATTAAAAGCAGCTATGCTTTGACTTAGTTCTAATTCTCTAGCAAAAAGCAAGTCTTTATTAATATCAATCAATATAATCTCATCTATTAATTCTCTTAAAATTAAAGCATAAGCAATGCTTGCACCGACATTTCCTGCTCCTATGATGGTAATTTTCATCTTAGCTCCTTTGTGGTATTATTTAACTAAATTTGTCGGTAATTCAAAAATATTTTTTATCAAATGATAAGGAAGTTGCAAACTTTGTGCGATAAGTTGAGTTTTAAACTCGGGATTATCAATTGTTCCACCTAGTTTAATTTGTGTGCTAATTTGCCTGTCTTTGCCTAATATAATTTGATTGATAATTGGAACTTTAGAAATAACCGAACTAGCTGATTTTAGCGTTCTAAGCTCTAATAAACCATCCACTTGACTACTTCTTAAATTGATTTTAGCTTGACCTAAAATATCTGCACTATCACCATTAAAATTTAGCGCATCTATTTCAAAAAGATCTTTTTTGCGATTAAAACTTATACCAGCATTTTCTACACTAAAACCTTTTTCATTAAAAGTTGGGGCTTTAAATAAAATCAAACTAGGTATTGTATCAATAAAACTTAAGAGTTGCTGATGAAATTTTAAATCTTTTAAATAAGTATCTTTAAATAAAAATTTGCCTTTAAAAAAATCAGTACTATTACCATCTACATAAAGATTAAACTCGCCTTTTTCAAAAACATTTTGACGCATAAAAGTATTCAGAAAATCATCATCCATTTTTAAAGCTCTAATTTGCATTTGATTTTCTTTAAGCAAAAGCTCAAATTTAGACTCATTTCTATTAGCCCAAGCTTTTATATAGTCTTTTTTGATTTTAGCATTAAATTGATCAAAATCTAAAGTTTTGTTAAAATCTTTTAAGATCAAATCTATATTTTTAGCACTGATATTGTAATTTGAATTTTCAAGATTATCTAGTGTATTTTCTGTATCTTGTTCTGAAAATAATAAATTAACATTATTTAAAGTAATGTTAATATCATCATTGTCTTTTTGTGCAAAAACACTACCACTTGCGCTAGTTAAATTAAAATCTTCTCCCTTTATTTTTATACTAAAACTATCATACTCATAAGGATTATTATCCTTATAGAGTAAAAATGATTCAAAAGTGGTATTATTTATATCTACATCAAAATCTTTAAAATTTAAAGTGTCTAATGACAACTCTCCATCATGCACATTATTTTTTTGCATTAATTTAGAATAAGTCTTATACTTTGCAAGCTTAGCAACATAAACAGACATACCTTGATCAAAATTTAGAGTCGTAGTAAGCTCTTTATTATATAAACTGATATTTTTATCATAGTTAAGATCTAAATCAAGAAATTTATTTTCCATTTTTAAGCTATCTTGTGGTAATTTTAAATTTGTTATAAAGGTCTTAAAATCACCTTTTTTTTGCTTTAAATCAATACTTGCATTAAAATCACCGCTGATTAATTCACTTTGTACGCTTGCATTTTTAATCTCTAATTTATCTTTTTGTAAATCAATATTTGCTTGTATGATTTTAAAGTCACTTATATTTATATTAGAATTTACAATATCAAAATTTCCTTTATATGAAATTCTTTCAGGATGTTCAAAAGGAATTTTCAAAACTAAATCAGTCTTTGTAATACCATTGTTTTGTAAAAATGGTAATTTTATATCATACAAACGCAAAATTTTATTCACTCTATAATCAGCTCTAGCATTGTCACTTTTTATGCGTATATAAATTCCTGCTTTTTCATTTAGCATATTGTCTATATAAATTTGACTTTGATTGAGATTGTAATTGTTAAAATATAATTTATCATAGATAAATTCTAGTTTTTGTTTATTAAATTCAAGCCTTACAAAAGGACTAATGATAGGATCTATACCTTTATCTAAAACCACCTTCAAGTTATTTACATAACCTTTAGCACTAATATCATTCAAATAATATCTATGTTTTCCAAAATCTGCAAAGCCATTTAATTTCTCTATAAAATAAAAATCAGCCTTTACCTTACCGCCCACCCAAAGAGCAAGATTAGAAGGCAAATGCACTCCATTTTCCACTAAAATATCAAAAATTTTTGAAATATTATTTGAGCTTATATTTTCTAATTCATAAGCAATCTCTTCTCTTTTAAGTGAGAATTTGACATCACTTTTTAAAAAATCACTATCAATTTCTCCTTTAAAAGTATAAAATTTTGTCTTAGGATTGATAAGTAAAGAGCCAACTACACTAAGGTTATGATCTTTTAAAAGAAAATTATCAATATTAGCTTGTATATTTTTATCACTAATTTTTAAATTGACTTTTACTAAAAGATTTTTACTGTTTACAAAAAATAGATTATTTTTATAAATTAATTCCACGGGATAGTTATTAACAAAAATTTCATCTATATTGATTTCTTGAAAAAACCAATAAATATATTTTACATCTTTGATAAGCTGTACAGCTTTACTCGCACTAGTTTCATTTTGAGTGTTTTGATTTTGAGAATTTACTATAACTTTTTTTGCATTTAAAATGAGTTTTTTATCTAATTTAATATATAATTTCTCCAAATTAATAGAAGAAATTTCTAATTTTTCTATGTAAATTCCATTTTTGAGGTAAATAAACAAAACAATGAAAAGTATCATAGGTAATGCTAAAAATTTAAGAATTTTTTTAATATGTTGTGATTTGATTTTAATTTTTCTTTTATCCATTTTTTACTATCTACTTTTACCTATAAAAACAAACTCTGTAGTTTTTATACCACAAGGTTCTGTTAGTAAGATTATAACGCAATTAGATAAAAATAACTATAAAATGAGCAATATTGATAAATATACTTTATATTTTTTAGGCCATCCACAATCTGGCTGGATAAATATAGGTACAAAAGAACTAAATAGAGCTGAATTTTTACATAAGCTTACCGTCGCTAAGGCAGCACTTGAAACTATTACTTTAATTCCTGGGGAAACGACTGAAATTTTCTTTGAAGAATTAGCACCAAAGTTAAATTTAAATGCCAAAACCTTAATGCAAGAATTTTACAAACAAAGCCCTTTTAAAGAAGGTATGCTTTTTCCCGAAACTTATAAAATTCCAAAAGGCATTACAGAAGAGCTTTTAGTAAAATATCTTTTGGCTTACTCTGCAAGTGAATTTAAAAAACTTTCTTATAAAATTTTTAGAGAATACAATGAAAAAAAATGGCATGAATATATCATCATTGCTTCCATTATACAAAAAGAAGCAGCAAGTAATGAAGAAATGCCTATAGTTTCATCTGTGATTAGAAATCGCTTAAGAAAAGGCATGAAGCTTCAAATGGATGGGACATTAAATTATGGAAAATACTCTCATGAAAAAATCACTCCACAAAGAATAAGATCAGATAATAGTTCTTACAATACTTATAAATTTAATGGCATACCAAAAGAAGCTGTATGTAATGTTTCATTTGAAGCTATTAAGGCGGCTATTTTTCCTGCTAAAACAGAATATTTATACTTTGTAAGAGATAAAAAAACCAATAAGCATATTTTTACCTCTACTTTAAAAGATCATAATAAGGCAATAAGAAATTGATTATAAAATTTCTCTTTGGCCTTTTGCATCAGGTTCGCTTAAAACACCTGTTTGTGAAAGTTGTTCTATAATATTTGCTGCGCGGTTATAGCCTATTTTTAAGCGTCTTTGCAAATAAGAAATACTAGTTTTTCTATCTTCTAAGATTACAGCCTTTGCTTCTTCATAAAGTTCATCTAAATCTCCATCATCAAATTCACTTCTTTTATAAGTTCCATCTTGACTATCATCTTTTAAAAAGCTCTCATCATATTCTACTACTTGTTGAGCTTTTAAAAACTCTACAATATTTTCGATTTCATTTTCACTTGCAAAAGGTGCGTGCAAACGCACTAAACCACTCATACCAGGAGGGGTAAATAAACAATCCCCGCGCCCTAACAAACTTTCAGCCCCCATAGAATCTAAAATAACCTTAGAATCTATCTTTTGCCCTACTTTATAAGAAATTCTACTTGGTAAATTTGCTTTTACAACACCAGTAACAACATCTACTGAAGGGCGTTGCGTGGCTACGATCAAGTGAATTCCACTTGCTCTTGCCATTTGTGCTAAACGACCTATATAAAACTCTACATCCTTACCTGCTGTCATCATTAAATCAGCCAACTCATCAATAATCACTACAATAAATGGTAAAATTTCTCCACCTTGTTCTTTGATCTTTTCATTGTAATTTTCTATATTTTTAGTTTTTGCTTCAGCCATCAAACGATATCTGCGTTCCATTTCAGCCACCATATTTGATAAAGCATTTACCGCCTTTTTAGGATCAGTAATTACCGGTGTAAGTAAATGTGGAATATCATTATAAATACTAAATTCAAGCATTTTAGGATCTATCATCATAAGTCTTAAGGTTTTTGGCGAATTTCTATAAAGCAAAGATAAAAGCATAGAATTTATACCCACACTTTTACCACTTCCTGTAGTTCCTGCTATTAAAAGATGAGGAAGCTTTTTAAGATCTGTGATGAAAGGATCGCCTACTATATCTTTACCTAAAGCTATAGTTAAAGGTGAGCTAGAATTTTTAAATACCTCACTTTCTAAAATTTCTCTTAAGTAAATCGTATCGATTTTTTCATTTGGAACTTCAATTCCCACTACATCTTTACCTGGAATTGGAGCTTGAATTCTTATAGTTTGAGCTTTTAAAGCCATAGCTAAATCATCTTGTAATGATAAAATTTTACTTACTTTAACATCTGCTGCTGGGCGAAATTCAAAAGTAGTTACAACAGGACCTGTGTAAGTTCTAACTACATCTCCACCTATTTTAAAGCGTCTTAATTTTTCCAATAAATCATAAATTTTTCTATCTATTTCTTCTTCATTTATCTCGCTTTTGCCTTCTTTTGGCATAGTTAAAAAATCTAAAGGTGGTAAAGAAAAATCTTTTGGTTTTTCAAAATTTCCAAAATCAAGATCTTTCAACAAGGCTTTGTTTTCACTCACTTCATTAGTGATAGAATGGTGTGTTTTATTTTCTATTACTTCTATTATAGGCTCTTGAGTAATCTCAAATGGAATTTTTTCTTCTTTAACTTCATTTTGTGCTTCTTCTACTACAAAAGGACTTTCATAGTTTCTTTTACTTCTTAGCTCTTCTATACTAATAGGCTTGGCAAAATCATCTTCACTAAAATCAAGTTCTTTTACTTCATTTTGTGGAATAAAATCTTCATCTTTAAATTCTTTTACCCCTAAAAAGCTAGTTTTATTTTGATTTTTTTTAAACTCAGCTTCTTTTTGTGCTTCTATAGCATTTAATTCTTCAATTTTTTTAAAATCCTCATTAAGCTCTTCTAAGATTTTTTCTTTTTGCAAGGCTTTATATTCTTCTAGCAATTTAGCTTTTTGTAGCATTTGCTCACGCTCTTTAAGCTCTTTAGCAAACAAAGAATTTTCTTCTATCACCTCTTCTTTGTTTTCGTTTAAATCTATATTGCGTCTTTTATAGCTTGGTTCATCTAAATTTTTACTTTTTAAAGTTTGAGTATAAATATCTTCACTTTTATTTTTGTATTTTAATAAATACTCTTCAGGGGTCATTTCATCTTCCTTTATATTTATTTGACTAGCTTTTTGAGCAAAACTTGCAATAGGTTCTGAAAGCTCATGAATATAACTTGAACCTAGCTTTTTATCCTCTTCACTAATCACAACCTCTTCTAATTCTTGATTTTTTAAATCTTCAAGATTAAATTTTTTATTCTCTTGGATTTCTTTTTTTGGTAGCTCTTTTTCCTTGATAAGTTCTTCTGTTTTATCTTTAATTAAAAGCTCTTGTTTGAGCTTTTCTTGTTCTTCTTTGGTTTCATTTTCATATTTATCGCCACCAAAAAAGCCAAAAATTTTATTTTTAATTAAAGTTTCAAGTTTTAAATAAAAATCAAAATCAAGCTCTATTTTAAATACCTCTTTGATAATTTGCGGAAAAGAAATACTAAAAGCAAAAGCTAAAAGCAAAATCACCAAGATCAAACTTCCTATTTTTCCAAAAAGTCCATCTAAGATTACAAACATAGCAGAGGCTATATAGCCTTTATCTTGCAAGAACGCTGAAGCAAAAATAAGTGAAGCAAAAATACAAGCAAAAACAGCCACACTAAATCTACGCTCTATAAGTTCAAAATTATAGTTATTTTTATACAAAAGATAATTAAACCAAAAAAAGACAAAAGGGTAAAATTTAGTCAATGATCCAAATAAAAAATAACTAAGTTTTGCCAAGGAATACCCTATAATACTTACTAAAGCTTGATCGGGTATCAAAGCACTTAAGCAAAAATAAAAAATAAAAATATTAGAAATAACAAAAATAGCTTCTTTTTTTATAATATATCCTTTATAAAGAAAAAAGCTATTATATCAAAAAATTATAAGTAGTTTAATAAACTAATTTGAGAAATTTTAGAAGTAGCCGAAAGCATAGCTTGATAAGATACCATAGTTTGCATAAACTGCATATAAGTTTGCCCATAATCAGCATCAGTTACACCGCTTTTAATAGAAGCTACATTGATATTTAAAAAAGTCATTCTTTTATTTGTCTCTTCTATATTATTAGTGTAAGCTCCTATGGTTGTTTGCATTTTTCTAACATGATCTTGCAAATGATCTATTCTTTCTAAAGCCCCTTGTAAACCTGTATTTCTAGGATCACTTCCTTCTGAATCAGCCCTCATACTGCCATTTAAAACAGCATCTATCATCTCATCTAAGTCTTTAATCAAATCCACATTTGGATCATCAATAGTTAAAGAATTGTTTGCACTAAATACAAAACCTGATCCATCGCGTATTTCTCCTGCTGGAGGAAAACCGCTATTTGAATTTGAATCTTTAATAGTAAGACCTATATTAGTGTTACTTGAAAATTTATCAGTAATACTTATACGACCTTTATAGTCCATACTAACTTCAACAAAACCTTTAGAATCATTTATATTTTGTTGAATGGTTTGAAAATCTCCATTGTTGATAGTACCATTTGCATTTGCATTTATAGTTGCTGTGGGAACATTATCACTTGCAAACATACCGATAATATCATTTAACTGGCCATAAGTAATATCTTCAGGTCTTGTTTGCATACCCACTGCATTACCTGTATTTTCATTATATTGAGAGTGAGTAATAGGAAAACTTATAGTTTGACCCGGATTATTTGGATCAGGATAACTTACAGTAGAATTTTCTAAATCAATAGTTACATTATATTTTTGACCACTTCTAGAAGTGATTTCCATTTGGAGTTGTTGACCTTGCATGCTTCCATTGGCATTTGCTACAACTTCACTTAACTTTGTACTATCAGTAGCATATTCACTTGTACCTTTAATCACTTGAGAAACATTGCCAAAAACAGTATTTCCATCTTTTTCAAAAGGCACATCATAATTAACCCCATTAGTTTTATCACCATTGATGTTACTTTTAATAAAATCTGTTTTGTGTAAGTCTATGTTAAACTGCTTATCACCTACTGTTACTTGTATTGGACTTTGAGCATTGTTTAAATTACCATCTTTAATTGCTGCATTCATAATACGCTCTGTAACTTGAGCCATTGTAATACCTTCGGCTTTAGCAGCATCACTTAAATCTTTAATTTGAGTCGGATCTAAAAGTTGTGGAGTCATAGCAACAGCATGAAAATCTAAAGAACTACTTCCTTCTTTTAAACTCTTTATTTCTATCTGCCCGCTATCATTTAATGCTACTTTAACAACCTCATTTCCCTCTGTATTTCCATATAATCTTCCAATATTTTTTAATACATCTTCAATTTTTGCATCAGGATCTATATCTAAAGTAGCTTTAAAACTTGTTCCATCAGGTCTAACACCTTGAATATACATAGTCGAATGCGGGAAAGAGAGTTTTTCATCATAGCTATCACCAAAATGCTCATCGGGCTTAAGTTCTCCATTTTGAACATAGTTTTGGCCTATTAAATGTGAAAACTTAGATTCTCCGGTTAAAAATTCTTTTTTGTCCGGATAACGAGCATCAGTAAAAGAAACATTTGTTGAAATAATTTTATTGATATTTGAATCAGGCTTAAAAAATAAATCCCATCCAGGTATATTATAAGGAATTTGGGTGCCAGCACCACTTACTACAAAAATATTATCTTTATTCCCAGTATAATTTCCATAATTATCAAAAGGTTTATTTGCACTATTTGATCCTGCAAAGAGATATTGCCCATTGATACTAGTATTAGCAATATTTACAATAGAATCTCTTACAAGTTTGAGTTCTTTTGCTATAGCCTCTCTTGATTCTTGAGAATTACCATCACTTGCAGCTTTTGTGAGTAATGTTTTAAATTTTTCTAAAAGTTCTGTGATATTTTTCAAGGCAGTATCTGTGTTTTTTGCTAGCTCCATAGCAGATTGAGTTCCTTGAACTATTTGACCTATGTTTGCCATCTCATATTCTAATCTTGAGCCATTAATATAAACATTTGCATTTTCCCAAGAATGCTGAATAAGCTGACCTGTTTGCAATTGCAAATTATATTTATTAAGCAAAGACTGACCATCTGTGTAGTTTTGTATAGAAGTGTAGTAATTATACTGATTGCTAATTCTCATTATTTTGCTCCGCAAATAAATTTTTTTAATTATTTACAAGCAAAAAAAGTTCCAAATTTTAATGATATTTAAATTTTTTATATAAAATATTTTATATTGTTTTAATTTTTTTTTAGTATAATCCCATATTCTATTTAATTATTTTAAAACTTTCAAAAAGCCCGAGTGGTGAAACTGGTAGACGCGCCAGACTCAAAATCTGGTAAGGGCAACCTTGTGTCGGTTCGAGTCCGACCTTGGGCACCATTACTTTTCAAAGTGTTTTCTAAAATTTTTAAAAAACTCAGGGAGCGGTTTTGGTAGCGGTTTTTTTCTCAAAAATTAATTTTTAACACTCCATATAAAATAATATAATTTACCATTATAATCTAAAAAAGAAATTGACTTTTATAAAAATATTTAAAAAAAGAATAAAATAAAAAATACATTTTACCTTTTTTATATTCAATTGCTAATTCATTTTCTATTTCTTTTTTTATTAAAAGAAGACAGTATAAAACTAAATACATTAATGTATTTAGTTTTATTCATAAGGCTTAAAATTAGTTAAACCATTAAAACATATGAAATTTTATAATTATTAGTATTGGTAAAATAATGGTTTCTCAGCTTTTTCGGTTTTTTGCTTTTAGGATTAAGCAAATATTATTTTATATACATCTTAATCTTTTTATCAAAAATATAAAAAAATTATTTTAATTTAAAATTATTATAAAATTATATCACTTAGTATTTTTAAGCTAGCGATTAGCTTAAGCTATGATCCTTTTTATATTTTATTAATTTATAAGAAGGTGATCATAATTGATATTAAAATAAAAATTAATCTGATTTTATCTTTTTTATTTTTTATAAAAATGAAATTTATTTTAGTTGGATCACTAGCTTAAAAATACTCTCATTTTTTTCTTAAAATATATCTTCATTTTTTTAAAGAGTTATGAAAAAAATATCCAAAAAATACAAGTTAATTTTTTCAAAAAATCTTACCTTTTTTGTTTTGATAAAAAGTTTAGTAAAATGGAAATTTTAAGCTGTATTTTAAAGCTTTCTTTTTGGAGTTTTATAGGTTAAAATTTATCAAAAAATAGCCCATTTTAAAACAATCACTACTCCGTGCTAAGCAGATATGTCGTTTTCGTTACCTTTAATGTAAAAAAGTATATATTTCGTATAAAATACTCTAATTTTTAAAATAATCACTACTCCGTGCTAAGCAGATATGTCGTTTTCGTTACCTTTAATGTAAAAAAGTATATATTTCGTATATTTTTGTAAGTTTTTAGCGTATCTTCTGTGGGTTTTTATAAAATTTGTCATTTTTGTCAAAAATAATCGTTTTTACAATACATTACTTCGTAAGTATTAGATTATATGTTTTCGTTACCTTTAGTATTTTTTTGAGATTTGCTGTGTTTTTTTTAAAAAATAAAAATGTTATGATTTTGTAATTTTTGTATGATAAAATATTATAAATTTTTGTTAAAAAAGGCAAGTTATTCTGTGTTTAAAAATATATTTTTCAAAAAAAACTGTATCTGCTGATAATCCTAAAGATGAGATAAAACTAGATGAAACTCCTACGCAAAACAAAAGCGATAGATTAGAAAAAATAATTCACACTTGGGTAGTAAATTGCACTAAATATTCTTTAAAAAATCCTTATGATACAAGACGCATTAACAGAAAAAATGGCTGTATCAAATTTGTCTTAAGAGTCTTTAAAGAAACCAAAAATGAAGGTGCTTTAATTGGCATTAGTTCTTCACTTTATGATAAATATAAAAATCTCTATAAATCAAAACTTGCTAGAGTAAAGCAATCAAGTAAAATAAAAAGCTTACAAGAAAAATATCCTGATTTAGATATTATCAATGCTTATAAATACGCCATATTAAGCAATAAATATGCTTTATTAAATGAAGATGTTAAAGACTTTGAAAATATTATAAAGATTTTATTGCAATTAAATACCGCTAAAAACAAACAAAAACAAGCCTAAAATCAAAAATCTACTATAAAGTAATATCAACCTAGCATTAAATAATTAAAATCGATTTATAAGCTTGTTTTGTTAGATTATGAAAGATTGTAGATTTTGTTTAGTAAATCTTTTTTGTATTAGTTGTAAATATAGATCAAAATTATCTCTTTTCTTTATATGCTTTTTTAAATATCATAACTAGTTAGTAATTTTCAGTAATATTTCACAATAATTAATCATTGAATAAAAGATTATATTGCTTTTTTGATAATATATTATCTTAAGAATAAAAATTATAATTGCTTAGTAAAATCAGTTTTTAATAAACAATTCTACTAACTTATTTTGAGGTATTGGAATATTTAATTTTTTAGATAAACTTTCTAATGGAAGATAAAAAGTAAATTTATTAATCCAAAAATATTCTTGTTCGTTTTTATTATTAATTATTACTTCATGAGCTTTATTACACCATTGATTAAATAAATCCAATACTTCTTTTTCATGTTTTTTTATTACTAATTCTAAAGCAAAACTTTTTGTTCTTTTAAGTTCAATACTATCTTCATCATTAAAAGCATAATTTAATATTCTATATCCAAACATATATGGAATGCTTTTGATATCATTTTTATGTTTTAAGAAAAAACAAATTGAAGCTTCTTCGAGTGATGTTTTATCGTTTAATTCTTTGATATATTCCATGTGAAAATTAGTATCATCGATAATTTTTTTAACAAAATTTAATAAAAAAATTTTACATTCTTGTATAGGCGTATATCCATTTGGATTAGGAAATAATTGCGGAATATATAAAAAACTAGTTTTTTGCATGATTTCAAAACCATCTTTTAAATAAGATAATAGCTCTTTTAATAAATTACTATATGTTGAAGTGTGCGGGAAACTTAAATTTGTAGTTCCTTTTATAATGTTTTTTTCAAAATATTCAGGTTTAAGTCCAAAATGATAAGCATAAGCTATTGGATAAAGTATATAATTATATATATTTTTAAATTCTTTTGATGGATATTTTTCTAAAGAAAAATCTTTTAAAAGAGTTTGATAAGTACAATTTACTCTATTTAATTCTCTTAAATTTGTAAAATTATGAGTTTGTAAAAGTTTATCTATGTTTATAATATCAGGAAAATATTTATAAGCATCAAAATTTTTTTCTAATTTTTCTGACATAAAAATGGAAAATTGCTCTATTGATGATGGAGCAAATTTGATTTGAAAATCAAATACTTTTTCTTTGTATTTTTCAAATATCATTTTTTCTTTTGTTATTTTAGATTTATCTTTATTATTTTCTTGATTAAAATTATCGTTTTTAAATAATTCATCTTCATTATAGATAACAACTACGGAACACTCTTTATTCTCCTTAAGTTCAGAAATCAATCCTAAAATATCCTGCACTGGAATTTTATCTGATAATCTTTCAAAATCGTCTATGCAAACAATGGTATTTTTCATATGTTCTTTTTTAAAAAATTTAAACAACGAATCCATATCTATGTTTTTACCAAAAAATTTAAATGTTCCTTCTATAAAATCTCTTATATTATCTGCATTTTTATTTTCTATTGTTAAAAATTGAGACACTAAGTCTTTAATGATTTCATTTTCATCTTTTTTTCCAAAAACTGAGGTATATATAGGAGTTATGTCTAGTTCTTTCTTTAAAAACGGAGTCATTTCGTTTTTCCAAAAATAGCTCTTTCCCACACCCCATTTTCCATTGATTGCAATAGCGATAGGCTTATCCTTATTTTCTTTAAAAATTTCTTCTATTTTTTTCTTGCATTCATTTCTATTTATAAAAATAAAATCTGCAAAATCAATACCATTGTTACTCATATATTTTCACTCACACTCCATTTTACTAATCTCATTTATTAAATCAACGCTTTTTATAGATAAATTAATGATTTTTAAAAGAAGTTCATAGATATATTTACTACCTTGATAATCATTTGGATTATTTTCTATCAAACTTTTTTTATCTATGCTTATTTGATAGCGATCGATAATCCAATCAATCGCACTTTTGCCATTGATTTTATACTCATAAGCAATATTTGGTATATTTTTTATAGTGATATTGTGATTATAAAAAATATCATTTCCTAGTTTTTTCATCTTAGTGACTTTATAAAACTCATCATTGTCTGTATCAGCCAAAACTCCATCTTTAAATTCTACTTCTTTAAACATTTCATTATTTTCATAGTTTAAATGTAAAGCGGCTAGCTTTTTACCCAAAATGCTTAAGCTTTTAAAATCTTTACTTATAGGTACTCTTGGGGCTTCTTTTGAAAGTTCAAATTTGTATTTTTCTAAATAGCCTTTGTGATTTAAAATCGCATAAATATAATAAAATATATCTTCTTTATTTATAGTTTCATCTTGTAATTGTTTTTTAAATTCATCTAAAGCAAAATCACTTATAGCGTATTCTTTACTTCCATTTTCTTGATAAAAATAAAGCGGAAAAGCTTGAGTATTAGCTAAAGTTTGTAAATCTGCTATGGAATTTACTATAAAAGATGAAAAATCTTTAGTCGCCATTAAGCTTGTTAAAATCAACAAATTCTCATCTGTATTTTTAGGGAATAATTTTGAAAATTGAGATTGTCTTTCATTCCAAGTTTTTTCCCAGTAAAGATATTCTTTAGTAAAGGGACGATAAAAACTAATTCTTATATTTTCTTGATTGAATTCTTTAATTTTTTCATTATTTATAAAATTTTGTTTTAATCCGGCAGTCCAAGAAATTTTAGTTTCATCTATGGTTATATCTTTATCACTTAACTCTTTATAAAGTTCTGATTTTTTAATATTTTTATTTTTTTCTAAAAATGCTTGGTGATCAAATTTAGCTAAGTCTTCATTATAAGTAGCTATGCATTTTTGCATAGAATATCCAAGCTTTTCTTTAGAAAAATTATAAGCCCAGCTATCACGATTTGTTGCTATACCTGTGGCATTTATAGCAAAAATTCCATATTCATTTTTATCGCTTTTTAAAGGCATTAAATTATCAAAGTCCTCTCCTCTTTGATTGATCCAATCGCCTTTTTCATTTGGGATTATATTTATAAAAGGCACATTTGATACACTTTTAAAATTTTCTAGCTTATCAAGCTTAGTTTGTCTATCTAGATAATCTCCTATATCATAATAGTGAATTTTATTTGTTTTAGCATTTGTATCTTTTATAAAAAATACTATGGCTACACTTGCTCTTGAGCCACTATCAAATATTTTTCCACCTTCTTTTCTTGAAGTTTCACCTGAAGTTCTTTGATTTCCTCTTAAATTTAAAATATAAATATCACTAAATTCTTTAGCTACGCATTTTCTAAAGCCATCAGCGCTTGTTGCATCTATAAAGCCTCCATTTACTACAAAGCCTATAATGCCATTATCTTTTATTTTATCGCTTGCCATACGCAAAGCTTGGATTAGTGTATCTCTAGTATTTTTAGCTAAATTTGCACTTGATTCTTTGCCATAAGTGTCTTTGACGCGTTTTTCTAAATTTGGGTGAGAAATGTTTGCATTATTATCATTTGCACTACTTGCTCCAGCTGAATAAGGAGGATTACCTATGATAACTTTTATTTTTTCATTGGCTATTAAATCTTTGATCTTTTTATTTTCTTCTAAATCTTTAAATTCTAAAGCAAATAAGCCATTATCTTGTGTTTTTTTATCTAGATAATCAAGACTATCAGCTAAGGCTATATTTTTAAATTTATCTAAAGTATTTATCCTTTCACTACCAGTTTGAGTAATGTTAATAAGCGCTATATAATAAGCAAGCAAGATTATATCTTGAGCAAAAATTGCTTTTTCGTATTTGTTTTTGAAATTTTCATCGCTAATTAAGTCATTTTCTTTACTTAACAATCTTGTGATAAAACTTCCAGTTCCAGTGAATGGATCAAAGATTTTTACATTTTCATCGTTAAAATCTGTATTAAAATGTCTTTTTAAAAGCTCATTAACAGAATGAAGTATAAAATCAACCACTTGTATAGGAGTATAAACTATGCCTAATTTTTCAGCTTGTTTTTTAAAAGCCGATCTAAAGAAGGTATCGTATAAGTTTTTAATGAGTTCTTGTTTGCTTTTTTGACTTTTTGCTAATTTTACATTTTCTTCTACGTTTTTATAAAAGGCTTTTAAAGATCTTGTTTCTTCATCATCTAAACCAAAGGTATTTAACTTTTGATTTACTTCATCAAGAGCTTTTCCTATAGGATTATCATCCATATTTTTATCAAATAAAACATCAAATATAGGTTTAGTTATAATGTGAGAACATATCATATCTATGGCTTCATCTTCTTTGATGTTTGGGTGAATATTTTCTTTTAAGGAAGTTAAAAATTCTTCTAAAATTTCAGGATGATCTTTAAAGATAGCATTTAATCTTATATTTAATTTTTCTACTATTTTAGCTGTTTTTGCACTAAAGCTTTGCCAGTAACCTTTATCGCCAAGCTTAGTTGGTATGGCATTATACATCGTGTTTGCAAGTTCGCTTAAGGTAAAGCTATCAAACAAGCTTGGCTCATAGTTTTTATCTGTATTATTTGAGCTTTCATCTGCCACATAATCAGCCACAGCTATTTTGATCTTTTCTTTAAATACAGCCTCATCTACTAAGGTATCATCGTGACTTCTTAGAGCTTTTAAAATATTCCATATATTTAAAAAATTGGTATTTTTTATAGCCTCATCTAAATTTGAAAGCTCATTCTCGCTTAATGCTAAAGGCAGTATGATATAACCTGTTTTTTTATTTGGAGCTTTTCTCATTACTCTACCTACTGATTGGATTATATCTACCATAGAATTTCTTCCATCAAAAAATACTACACTATCTAAAGCAGGTACATCCACACCTTCACTTAAACATCTTGCATTGCTTAGTATATTACAAGTATTTTCTTTTGGAGAGTTGAGATTATTTAGTTTGTTTAATCTTATATTGGAGTTCATAGTTCCATCAACATGATCTATGTTTATATCAAGATTTTTAAAAGAATCTTTTTTTAATGCTTCATCATAGCATTGCATAATAATTTTAAAAGAATTGGTTATATTTTTAGAATCTCTTATGCTTTTGCAAAAATTTATAACTCTTCTTGAAATATTACTATCCATTTCTTCTAAAAAGTCATTATCTATTTGGTTATTTTCATCAAGAGCAACTAAATCATTTCTTGCTAAACCTTTATGCGTACCTATGATTTTAGATACAAAGTCTATATCTACATATTTTTCATCTACATTTTTTTCATCTTTTAATTTTGCTATGGCTGTATTTGCTATGTTTGCAATACCTTCTTGTTTGATAGCTAAAATAATAACTTTATAATCGGTAAGTAAGCCTTTTTCAACTGCTTCTCTAAAATTAATACTATAAATTTCATCTCCAAAAATTTCTTCATCATCCATAGAAAATACTTCATTATCACTTTCCAAAGCTTTGCTTTTTTGAGAACTAGAATAAATCTTTGGAGTAGCACTCATGTAAATTCTTTTTTTGGCTTTGATGTTTTCATCACTATGGCATAGAGTAAAAGTATTTAGTTTATCTTTTTCCTTACCTGAATATAAATTTCCTACACTTCTGTGAGCTTCATCGCAAATGATTAGATTAATCTCATCAAGATCGTTTTGTTTTTGAGCTTGCATGATTTTTTCAACACTTTGATAAGTAGAAAAGATGATAAATCTTTTGTTGTCTTTTTTAGCTATATCGTAAGCTTTTTTAATGCTTTGTGTATCAGTAGAAGCAGGAATAGGTAATTCTAATATATCTATATCATCTTCAATGTTTTTGCCTGATTTGCTATCTGAACATACAATAGATGCGATAAAATCATCTGTTTTTTCTTTACAATATTCTCTAAATGTTTGTCCGACTAAGGCTATGCTAGGTGCTAAAAACAAAACGATTGAATTTTTATGGGTAATTTCTTCTATAATTTTTAAAGAAGTAAATGTTTTTCCAGTGCCACAAGCCATGATGAGCTTGCCTCTTGTGTTGTTTTTGTTTGCAAAATATTCTTTTGTATTATTTATAGCTTGTATTTGGTGTTCTCTTGGTTTTTTCTTTGCAATAATTGGTAATTCTAAAGAATTATTTGGATCAAATTTATCCCAACTGATATTTGAGTTTAAAAAATCTTCTAAAGTTATCAATTCTACAGGTATGTTTTTTGAAATTTGCTCTATTTCTTTTTTAGCGTTTTGAGTGAGATCGCTAATGCTTATGATGATGCCTTTGCTAAATTTAATTTCTCCCACTCCACTTTGTAATTTAGTAAAATAAGTGCTTAAGTCTTTTAAATCTACTTTTGAGCTTTCATAAAATTTGCATTGCACGGCTATATAGTCATCATCGTTTGTTTGAATGATCAAATCTATACCACAATCTTGTCCATCTTTTTTATCCCATTCATCCCAAAGATAAATATTTTTATAAAAATTTGCTGTATCTTTTTCTTTTAAAAGATGTTTTGAAAGTTTTTCAAACATAGATCCCTTCGATCTAGTGTTTAAATTTGCTTTTTTTAATTTTTCTAAGATGATTTCAAAAGTAGTTTCGTTTGCACTCATTAAAACTCCTAAGCTAATAATATAAAGAATATATCAAAAATTAACTTTGTAACTTATAAATATAAAAGTTTTGTATTTTTATTTTGTGTAATTATAAATGGATATTATACCTACTAGAAAACTTATTAGATCAGTAGTGTTTTCTTTATAGAGATATCTTCTTATACAGTTTTATGCTTTAGTTTTCTTTGAAGCCATAATTATTATATTAATTTCAAAGGGCTTCATAATAACTTATTTTATTCTTAACAATATTTCAAAATATATTTATTGAATGTTTCATTTAAATCATTAAGAGCAAATATATTTTTGTGGATTTAGTTTTATACGAATATTTTATATGCCTATGAAGTGCAATATTGAAATTTGCTAAGTTGTTTATTTTTTACCTTGATTAAGAATGTATTTTTATTAATTCATTTTTATAGCTTTAATTCTTTAGTGAATATTATAAAAAATATCAAAACAGACTTTAAAACTATATATTTTTAAATATAAACATATTTTATGTTTATATTAACTATCAATGCTTTATAATAATACAAAAGGAAAACATTATGTTAAGAAAAATAGAAATATCTGGTCTATATTCTTTTGGAATAGAAACACAAATTGTTGATTTTACAGCAAAGCCAAAAAGTAAGTTAAAAAATACAAAATATGAGTATAATTTTAATTTATCACAAGCTGGGAAACCTATGAAATCAGCAGTTTTTTTTGGAAAGAATACTAGCGGAAAAACTAACTTTTTTATAGGCGTAAAAATTTTACTAAATATAATTAAATATGGCTTTTCTCATACCCTAAGAGAGCATTTAACAGACAATGCCTTTAATGAAAATTCAAATTCTATAAAATTAAGTATTGAGTTATCTAATAACAATAAAGATATTTTTACATATTCGATAGAGTTTGATAAAAAATATATCCTAAAAGAATCTTTTTTGAAAAATAATAAAATTATATATGAATTTGAGAATGATAAGGCTATTTTTAATATTTACAGTAAAGAAGATAATAAGCTATTAGAGTCATTTTTTTCAAGAAATCTTAGTGAAAATATATTTTACTTATTAAAAGATTTTGAAATAGAGCAAAAAGAAATATTTGTAAATCTTATAAACAATATTGAAGTTTATATGAATAGTAATTATTCAAAAAAATATAATTTTGAATTTGAAGAAAATAAAAAGAAATATTTTTTAGAACACAAAGAAAGTATTTTGGAAATTTTTCAATTGCTAGATAAAACTATAAAAGATTTTGAGTTTAAAAAGTATGAAAAAGATGGAAAGAATATATACGAAATCTTTTTTGTTCGCAATGGAAAGAAATTTAATTATCAAATAGAATCAGAAGGTATTAAAAAAATAGTATATTTTGCAGATAAAATAACCCAAATTATCAAGGAAGGAAAAATTGTTTTTATTGATGAATTAGATTCTTCAATAAGCACTTTGGCGCTAATACTTATATTTAACAATCTTATTAATACAGAGGAAAACCATAATGGACAATTAATTGTTTCATCTCATAATGTTTTATTATTTGATGTTAGTTTTTTAAATTCACAACAAATATTTTTAATTCAAAAAGATCAATACCTAGAGAGTAAGATAAGAACTTACTACGATTATGATATTAGAAGCGAAAAGAAAAAAGCATATATTGATTATTTAAAAGGGCTTTATGATGAATAAAAAAACAAAACCCAGTATACAGATTTGGTGTGAAGGTAAAACAGAAGAAGATTATTTTAATTCCCTTTTTAAATATCTAAATTATGATAATGTTAAAATAGATGTAAAAAATTTAAAAAATAATAATTCATATAAAAACATTCTTTATAAAATAGAAAAAGCACCTTATATTGATAAACTTATTATTGTAATGGATCTAGATAGAGCAAAAAGTGATACTAATGAGTTAAAAATTTTAGAAAAACTTATAAAACATATAAAAAAGTCAAAAGATATACATTTATTTCTTACTCTTGATGATTTTGAAGATTGGCTTAGATTTCATTTTGTAGATAATAGTAAAAATAACAAAACAAATTTTTATAAAAAATTAGGATATAGCGATAGTAAGAATTTTAAATCATCTACTAACGATTTATATTCTCAAATATTAAATAAAGATGGATGTATAGAAAATGCTGAAAAGTATTTTTGTAATATCGCTGTTTTTTGCAATGATCAGCGTGAGATTGATAAAAATTCACTAAATAATCTAACTCAAAGTAATCTATATTATTTTAGAAAATTATTAGAACAATATAATGGTATTTAAAAAAACTCTGCTTCTTTTTTTATATTGTGATTATATACAGATTAATCAATAATATCTGAAATTGGTTTTTTTAGCTAAAACAATTTAAATATTTATAAGTAAGTTTGTTTTGTCTTTTTTACAATTTTGGTTTAATTTATATAATTGATCTTCCTCAAATCCATCATTTATTCCTGCTTTGGCAAGTTCTAACTGTTCTTTGTGAAATTCTTCATCATCTTTAAAAGCTTCAAAACTTTTTATCCATAATGCTTTTCTCTGCTTTATATATTCTTCGTTTTTAAACACATCTATCCTTTTGTTTTATTATTTAATTTTGCTTATTTTAATTTTTCTAAGATAATTTCAAAAGTAATTTCACTTGCACCCATTAAAAATCCTAAGCTAATAATATAAAGAATATATCAAAAATAGACTTTATAACTTATAAATAATTTTTTTTGTAAACATATTGTTTAAACTATTCTTAGTAGAAATTTGTAGATTTCGCAAATATCAAAAATATCAACAAAGCAACTATGGATATAACACAAAGTTGATAAAAGCTAGATCTTTGGAAATATTATAATTAAAAAAAATAATATTGTATTTTTAAAATTGATTGGATAATATATTAATTTAATAATTTTTATAACAAAAAAAGGAAATAAAATGGGACAATATATTGTATTAGCCTTTGCAATAGCAGTTGCTATATTTGTGACATTTTATGACTTTGATAAAGATAAAAAAATCGATAATAATAAAAAATAATTGATTTTGATATTTTATAATAGAAGCATGTTTATATCTTTTAGCTTTTATTTTTTATTGCTAGATAATAATATAAATAAAAATTTTAAAAAGTATTATTTATAAAAATACCTGCGAAACAATCTTAAGATTCATGGAATCTATTGGCGTAGGATTATTTGTAAATAGTCTTTATGGTTTGCAAATGAGCGATAGTTGCACTATCATCGATCTTTCTTAAAGAATGATCTTTTTTTGAAAGAAAATGAGAGAGAATGGATGGTTATAATATAGCTATTTTAATCGGTGCTATCACTCTTATTTTTGGCACATTGGTTTTAGTAGCTCATTATTTTAACGATAAATACATTAATGAAAGAAAAAGTTAGTCTTTAGCTTTTAACACACTCTATAAGTTGGGAGTAATAAAACAGAAATAAAATTATTACCTTAGTGTTGCAACTAAATATGGTCTAGATCCTTTCTTACGCCAAGTATTTTTTGTTCCTCATAGGGCAAAAGTTACAAAAAAAGGTAAAGAAATGTGGGTTGAAAAAATAGAACCTTTAGTGGGTAGAGATGGCTTTTTAGCTATTGCTCATAAAAGTGGAAAATTTGGTGGTATTCGTTCTTATAGTGAGATTAAAAACTATCCAAAATTAGTGAATAATCAATGGCAATACACTCAAGATTTGGTTGCAATTTGTGAAGTTTATAGAACTGATACAAACAAACCTTTTATAGTTGAAGTTGCATATAGTGAATATGTGCAAAAAACATTGGAAATGCCTACAATCTAGTCTTAATATAAGTTAAATACAAAAGCTTGATATATAGAATAAATAGCCTATCACAAATTGTGTTATAATAACAAAAGATTAAATATGCAAGGAAATATTATGGCTCAGCAAAAAGAGTATATACTTAATGAAAGTTTTAAAGCTTTATTAGAAAGTATTTTTTCTAATCCTGAACAATCACAAAAATTAATTAAAGCTTTTGAAGAAGTTGTTAATGATAGAGCAACTACTCAAAGATTGAATTTTGAAAATCTTAAAAATCAAGCTATAGAAGAAATAAGACAAGAGCTTGTAAGTAAAGATTTATTTCAATCAGAGATTAAAAGATTGGAAAGTTTAATTTATTCTGAAGTTGCAAGACTAGAAGGAATTATTAACACCAAAATAGCTGAAGTTAAAACTGAATTCTCAGAACAAATTTCTAGCGCTAAGCAAAAAGCACTTTATTGGCTTTTAGGCACTGCAGTAGCAACTACAGTAACTATACTTTCAAGCGTTTGGATTATGATGAATTTTATGTTAGAAAACTTAAAATAAAAATTATTTAAAGTTTTTACTATATCTTGTTGATATACAATTTTATAGTTAGGATAACATAGTTATCCTATGAATTTAAGTAATGTTTTTCATATAATCATAAATTAAAGCTGTTCGACTAATAATAAAATTCTCAAAATCATCATTTAATAAATATTTAACCATATCTTTTGTTATAAAATGTGTTTCCAAATCTTTAAAAAATTGTTCTTGTTGATTATCTTGTATTTTTTTATTTAGCAACTCTTTTATATATGTGCTTGGATTTTTATTATTGATTTTATTATTAGATTCTTTTGTAATAAGTGCTATATTTGCTATATTATCATTAGATGAGATAAAAATTTTTAGATATCTCTTTTCCTATATTAGAATTTATAGGAAAAATATGATGTTCTTCTAAAAATTCACTAAACTTCTTAAAAACCGTTTGCTTTTATCACTCTTGATCTTCTGGCTTAAAACCTATTATTTTTGCCATTATACCCCTATAGCTTTCAAAACTATTCATTGCTTGCATATTGCTAACTCTAAGAAGCCTAACTTTGTGATCTTGTTTGTAAAAAACTTTAAAAACACAACCGCTTTCTTTGTGTTTTACCATATCATCTAAACCACATTTTTCTATAAACTCATAATCTTTAGCAAAAACTTCATTTTCTACATCAAATAAATCTTGAAAATAGCCATTAGGATTAGCTGGATCATAAGTATAAGAACCTACTACACATTCTCTCATAGCTTTTTGTATTTCTTCTTGGGATAATTTTTCCATAGTGTTTTCCTTTTTCTATTATTTAATTTTACTAAGCAATTACAATATTTTAATTAAAATTTGGTAAGGTATGCTTCTTTGGACTTTTTTTCATAAGAATCTATAATATTACCACTTAAATTGATGATTACTTATCTTTTTATTCTTTAATCTGTATAAAAAATTCTAATTACATTTTATAATCTAATTATAATATAAATATTTTATAAAAACAGATAAAATATTTAAGACTTTACATTATTTAAAGTTATAATTATCTAAGTATTTATTACAATAAACAATAATAAAATATAATAGACTAGAAATAAGTTGCTTTTTAACAAACAACTTATTATAAATTTATATTTTTTTGCATAAATCTATAATAAAATAAGGTTGAAATTTGAAATGGAATATTACCGCTAAAGATTTGGAGAATTTTTGCAATACAAATCCTAGAAGAGCTCAAGAACTACTACCAAATCTTACTTATAAACTAATTAAGGCAAGTGTAGAATTAGAACAAATTTATCTTCCTAAAGGAAGCAGTATTAGCAACCCTGGCTATGATGGATTTATAAAAACCAAAGATCGCCACAGAATAATCCCCATTGGAAAATCTATTTGGGAATTTGGTACAGATCAAAAGATTAGCTCAAAAGCAGAAAAAGACTATAAAAAACGGCTACATAATTCAGACCCAAATATTACTTTTATATTTGGCACTTTTAGAGCATGGACAAAAAAAGATATTTTTTGTAAAAAATATACAGATGAACATAAATGGAAAGAAGTTAAAGCACTAAATTCTGTTGACTATGAAGCTTGGCTAGAAGACCATCCAAGTATTGCTCTACATTTAGCACAAGAAATCGGTAAGTTGCCACCACAAAACATTAAACTTATTTCAGCAAGATTAGAAGATTGGAGAAAGCAAACACAAGTCGAACTAAAAGATGAGTTGGTTTTGTGTAATAGAGAAAACGAACAATTTGCATTTATAAATTCTCTTAAAAATAAAAATGGGCTTATAAATATTATTGCACCTATAGAATCAGAGGGATTAATTTTTTCTTTAAGTATAATAGAAAAAAATACCGATTATACAGATAGAACCCTAATTATTCAATCACAAGATGTTTGGGATAACATTGTGGAAGTTTATAACGGATTGATTTTATTTTATGAGGGATTTGAGCCAAATAATATTGGATATGCCACAAGCAAACATCTTGTAGTTCGCATTTCAAGAAATAACAAAGAAATAACAAAAGAACACAATGATATATATCTTACCAAGCAAGATAAAACACGAGTTTTAGAAAAAATGGGATTTTCAACATTGGAGGCAAATAAAATTAATAAAGATACTTTTGGAAATCTCGATTTTATAGCCATACATCCAAAATTAAAACCCATTGATAACAATATCCTGATTAAACTTGAAAAAATAATAAAAAATGATTTGCACTCATATCTTCCCTTATTTTTAGCTGGTTCTTGGGATACTTCGTACACAGGAGATGTGAATTTTTTAGAAGCAATTTCTGAAAAAAATATATAGATTTAAAAAAACATATTGAAAATATAAAAATTACTAATCTCTTGGAAATAGCAGGTTTACACTATCACAAAATTCTTTTGAAAAAATTAATCATAAATTATTTTTATAATTACACAATTGATGATTTATTTCTAGAAAATATAAAAAATGTTTTTTTGGAAAAAGATAAAACATTCAAAGAAAAACAAGCGTCTATTTCCAATTTTACTTTTACACATTCACGTTTTTTACGAAAAGAACTTGCTGATACTTTGGTTATTCTTGCCGTGGATAATCCAAATAATCAACATAAAATAGATAAAACAATAGAAGATATTATTGATAAAAATAATATAGTAGAGTCTATTTTTAACTTAAAAGATGTTTTAGGTTTATTAGCAGAAGCTAGTCCAAGAGGAATTATTAACCAATTTAAACTTTTGGTAAAAAATAAAAAAGAGCGAGAATTATTAAAGCGGTTTTTTGAAAAAGATACTTTTTTGTTTGATGATTCGCAATATCTTTTTTACACACTTAAAATTATTGCTTGGGATCATAATTATTTTACAGAAGTTGTAAAAGTGCTATTTGAATTAGGAAAAAATGATTTTTGCAAGAAAGAATGCTTAATCACACTTCAAACTTTATTTACCGGATGGATTCATAATACCAATACTCCGCATAATAAAAGAATTGCTTTGCTAGAAAATTTTTATACAAACAATAGTGAAGTTATATGGAATATACTTTGTGGAATCCTGCCGTCGAACTATGAAGTACAAATAGGACATTCATATCCTAAACACCGTAATTGGCACAATGGATTTGAATTTAATTCCAAAAATATTTCAAATGAATATTCAGAATACATAGAAGCAGCAACTCAACTTATATTGAAAAATACCAATAATCTTGAAAAAAGTTTTTATTGCATATCCATATTAACAAAAATTAACACTAAATATCAATCGGATTTTGTGGATAAATTAGAAACCTTTTTAAAAAATGCGAATAACAAAAAGAAATTTGAAATCAAACAGAAAATTACTGAGCAAATTGAAAATATTAAAAATTATAATTGGCCGGTATCCCGTGAGTGTATAACTAAAATGCAAAAGCTTGTGGAAAGTATTTGTTTTAACAATCCACTTTATGAAAATCTACATCTTTTTCAATATCATGGAAAAGAGAATTCAGAGCACTTGCACACTCAGCGTTTACAAGCAATAAAAAATATATGTCAGCAAGCAGGGGTAAGATATATATTTATTTTAATTAGAGAATCAAGTTCTATAGTATGTGGAAAAATTGGTGAAATTATATATGAAATTAATTATTTGAAATTTGAGTCTACAATGTTTAAATGGCTTGTTTCTAATACAAAAAATAAACAATTATGCGCAAGAGGCTTCTTTTTACATAATATTGATAAGATTTTACAAGACAATATTAAACTAAAATCTATCACAGCACAACAAAGAATAGAGTTATTTAAAATTAGCAAACCCGACAATACAAAATTAAAAATTTTAAAAGAACAAAATCTCGATGAACAAAAACATTATTGGGAAAATTTTACTATATATGTTGAACAAGATTCTGATTTAATTTCCTCAATTTTTTATACATTATTATCTTTTAATATGCCAGAAAAGGCTTTGTTATTTTTAGGAGTCTCATTATCAATGTGGATTTCTTTTGATAAAATAAAAATCAACATAGAAGATATAACTAATGCAATGTTGCAAGTTGATCCAAAAAAATGTAATGGAGATGAAGAAAGATATTACTATGGAGAAATAATCAAAAAATTACAAGAAGTAGATTTAAACCTATTTATTATGTTTAACATAGAATGGAAATTTTTACAGCTAAGAAATTTTAATTGCATATTTTCTTTAAGATATATGCTTCAAAATCCGCACTCATTTATCGATTTGATTTTTCCAAATAATAATGATATGCAAAAACTTGATAGCAAATCAAAAAAAGCTTACGAAGAAAATCTCTTTTATTTTTTAAAATTTTTTTCTTTTTTAAATCCAATAACAAATCAGCCTATATTGAATACAGATGAAATGAAAAAATGGATTGAAGAGGTAATTAACTATGCCACCAAAACACAACCAGATGATAAGATTTTATATTTGAAATATATTATAGGAGATTTACTTTGGCAATTTATTAACAGTCACGAAGCCACTTCGTTATCATCAAAAATTCTGAAAATTATTGATGAGTATCTTGAGGATTCTCAAATTAAAGATGGATTTATTCAAGAAGGATTAGGACTTCCGAAAATAACATGTGAAAAAGTAGACGAAATAGGTGAAAAAGAAAAACAAGAAGCAGAAAAGTATAATAAATATGCAATATTTTTTCGTGATAAATTTTTTATCAATCTTTTCGAATGTTTCTTGAAAAAGTCTAATCAATGCACAAGAAAAGCCATTTTTGAAGATGAATATAAAAAAATTATACAGCTTGCATAAAAATTAATCTATCCTTTATTGTTTTTTATATAATCTATCTATGCAATTATTTTTTTCTTATTATTCAAATAGAATTATTAGCTTTTATCAAGAAAGTTTTCGATAGATTAATTTTGTACAAGTTTATTGAATTTATATAAATTTACGAATTTTAGAATACTTTTTTGGTTTTTTTAAAATTTTAATTAGATTATGAATTGATAGGTTGGACTATTCTAGCTATAAGCATTAGCATATATAATCCATTTTTTCCTATACCAAACTCCCCTTGATTTGTTAATTCACAAGCAGTCATTGCAATAATTTTATTTTTATAAGCTTTATCTATTGTTCGTTTTTCATTATCTTCTAATTCTTCAAGCATTCTCCAAACAGCAAAATCAATAACCTTAAACCAACTATTATTTTTAATTTCTTTTTCTTTGTAAAAATTAAGCATTTTTTTAGCAACAATTACAGCGTACCAAGAAATAATTTTATAATAATCAATATCTAAAAGTTTTTGTTTATGAGTTTCTAAATACTTGTCATAAAAAATAATAATTTCCTCTATGCACTGCTGCCTATAATCACTAGGAATCGATACACCCTTTTTTGCACAAACATTATGAAATTCAAGTATCATACCAGCAATAGCTTTTCTATTGTATTCAGTATTCGCCACTTCTCCAATTTTACTAATATTATCAGCCATTTAAAATGCTCTCAATGTTTTTTTCAATATCACTAAAATCTTCTTCTTCTATTTTTTTTAATATTTTTTCTTGTCTTTCTAGTGATTTTTTATCTTGATCAAACAACCCAACAAAATAATCAAGTGTAGCCTTATTGCAATGATTGTCAGTGTAACCTTCATTGATTCTGTCGTTACCATTAAAAACTTTATCAAAGGCATTATCCACTTCTCTTTTTATTTCGAAACGATTTTCCATGATTATTCCTTTGGTATTTTTAAATACTATTATACACAATTTTTGATAAATGTTTTAACAATTGTCAAGTAAAAATCAGGGTTTATCTTACTAATATTAATTTTAAAGTTAAAATTAATAAGTTAAATTGCAAAATGGATTAGATATTAATATATTTAAATATCTAATATTTATAGTACTTTTAAAGTTTCTCCTGCATTACTACCTGCTCCATATTGAGAAGCATAATTTAAAATTAAAGCAGGATGTTTAATATTGGCTGAAAATATACTACACTAGTAATTTATTCAGCATATTTATTTCTTTTTTAATCAGTGTCTTAATTTCATCTTTTAACATAGCTACTAAAACTTTTATTTCAAATTCTTGCATTTCTTTTTCAACCCATTCTATAAGATTTCTCTTATCTTTTTCTTTTAAAATAAAACAATGAATGGTATTTGTATTATCTTTAGATAGATTAAAATCATTTAAGAGTTTCAAAAAAAGATTTTTATCAATATTGTTTTCGTTAATATTATGTTTTTCTAAATATTCAATAAAATAATAAAAAACCAAGAGCATTCTTTCACCTTTCCCAGTCCAAGAATGAGCTAATTTTCTAGCAAAAGAATCACCTTTAAATTTTTGCAGATGTGATGTAAGTTTTTCTAACTCTAGTCTACGTAAAATGTGATTAAATAATCTTTTTGTATAAGTTCTGTAATTAAGTTCTTTTGATAATCTTACAATATGATGTGCAAGATATTCATTATCATCATCATAGCACCCCTCTAGTAATAGATCATTTGGGGTAACTTTAAAAATATCACATAAAAGCAAAATTGTATTAAGCGGTGGCTCAAAATTTCCTGTTTCCCAAAGACTAATTGTTCTTTGTGTTGTATTTAGCATTTTTGATAGTTCTAATTGAGTTAAACCGCTTGCTTTTCTTATCTTTTTTAGATTTTCTCCAAACACTTTATAACTCCTTTTTTATAATTGTAAAATAATATTACTTAATATGATATAAATTATCTTTTTATCACTTAATTGAAATTTAATAATAAAATATGATATATTATATCATAATAAATTATAAAAGAGACATGATGTTATTAAATACAATATTTATACAAAAAAGTGATTTTAGTTCAAATGAGGATGAGTGGTTGCTAAATTCTACTATACCTAGCGAGTCTATAGGTGTTTTATATGGTGCTAGCGGTAGTGGAAAAACAACTATTTCTTTATACTTGTGTAAAATAATTTTAGAAAAAAATAACCATACCAGAGTATTTTATATTAATGCGGATATGGGTATTACAAATCTCAAAAAATACGGTTTTAAGGAAATGCTTGATCTGTATGAAAATCGTTTTTATGTAGCTGATCTTACTTGTTGTAATGAAAAATATATTTATCTTGAAAAAATATACGATGAGATTTTGAGTATGCAAGATACTTTTAAGGTATTTATAGTTGTTGATTCTTTAAACTCTATAGCAAGAAAAATTGGAAAATTTATAGATCCTAATTATTTGTTTGCAAGAGAAAAAATTATTAGAAAAAATGGAGGTTCTGTGCTTTTTATACATCATTTGAACAAAAATGGAGTTTTTGCTGACTCTCAGCAAATTATAGATTATTCTGATTATACTATTAGATGTGTTTATAGTGAAGAAAAAGAGTCTATTTTACTAATGTATGAGAAAATGGGACGGTACCCTCTTTTTAAAAATAGAGCTTTTAGGGTTAAAAATTTAAGAATAATAGAAGAGGTTGAATTTAATGAAGCAGAACTTAGTTGCTATGAATTAGAATTTATTAAGACAACATTGGAAATTTTAAAAATGGGCAAAATTAATCAAAGTGAATTGATTAAATTGGTCTTAAGAAATTGCAAAAGATATGTTGGTCGTGAAAAGGCAAGAAAACTTTTGCAAGAATATGCAAAAAAAGGAAAATGGTGCATGCTCAAAGATCGTTTTGATAACAATTCGATTTGAGGAAAAATAATGGATATGGATAATATAGTAATTTGCAAAGCTAGTGATCTTGAAGATATTTTTAAAAAGATTTTAAAAGAAAATGAATTAATCAAGAATAAAACTGATGAAAATTTAAATGTACAACAGGCTTCAAATTATTTAAAAATAAGCACTTCAAAACTTTACAAGGATTGTAATTTAGGAAAAGTTCCTTTTTGTAAAATTGGCAAAAAACTTGTTTTTAAAAAAGATGATCTTGATGAATATTTAAAACTTAATAGCTCTAAAAATAGTTTAAAATTTTAATCACACTTAACCAAAAAACCGAAAAACCTAAAAAACCATTGTAAATTAGTGTTTTTCAGTTTTAAAATTACTAAAAATAGCATTTAGAGTATTATTAATAGTTTCATTTTTAATATTTGCATATCTTTTTGTAACTCCTATGCTTGAATGTCCTAATGTTTCTCCAATAGCTTCTAAAGATATACCCATATTAATACCTATATATCCTATTAAATGTCTTAAGTCATGTAATCTAATAGGAGTTTTTAATTTTTGATTTATTTTATCCCAATGCCATCTTATATCTTTATAAGGGTTTCCATCTTCTTTAATAAAAATATATCCTTTATTTTTTACTCCAATGCTTTTTAAAGCTTCTATTTGTAAAGAACTTAACGGAAATTGTAAGTTTTTCCTTGATTTGTTTTGGCTTGAAGGTAAAAAATAAATTTTATTAGCAAAGTCAATATTGTCCCATTTTAATGTAAGAACTTCACTTTTTCTTCTTCCATGTAAAAGAAATATAAACATAGCTCGTATCGTTAAATTTTCATAATTTATAATAGCTTTATAAAGAGCATTTCTATCCTCATCATCAATAGTAAAATATCTTTTGTTATCAAATTTTTGTATCTCTATTTCTCTTGCTATATTTTTTTTCTATATAATCATTTTTAATAGCAAATTCAAATACTGGAGAAAGTATATCTTTTATTGTTTTTGTTGTTCTTGGAGATTTGCCTTGATCAATCATTTTATTAACAATATTTTGCATATCTTTTAATTTGACTTGTTTTATTTTGATGTTACCTATAATATCTTTTATATGTGCATTATATGAAAATATGGTTACCTCATAATGTTTTTTAGAAATAGTATTTTTTCGCATACTAATCCATTCTTCAAACACTTCATTTAGTTTAGGTTCTTTAATTTTAAATTTCTTTGCAAATTTTCCATTAATTCTTTGCAAGGCAATTAACTCACAATTCTTTTTAAGGGTCTGGGTGTTATTTAAAATAGGAAATATCTCATAACTTGATTTTTTCCCTTCATAATATCTTATAGCTAATTCGTATGGTATAGTTAATCTTCTTTGCAATTCTACTAAACTAATTTCTTTTATATCCTCTAATTTCTTATCTTTGTCTATAAAATATATACCCTTATATTCTTTTATTTTTACTAGATTTTTCAAGATATTCCTTTTTTGCTTTTAATTTACGCAGAAAATTTTATTATTTTTTACATAATATAAAATTAAAAATATACTAAAAATAGTATCTCAAATGGATTTTAGTGGTAGCGGTTTTGGTAGCGGTTTTTTTCTCAAAATGGTATAAAATAATACTATTTTTAAGATAAACTTAAACAATAAAACGCCTATTTTTCAATACTTTGATAAAAAATGATAACAAAACGCATTAGACTCAAAATCTGGTAAGGGCAACCTTGTGTCGGTTCGAGTCCGACCTCGGGCACCATTTAATTATTATTTTATATTTATTGTATTTTAGTTTTATTATTTCTTATTAGTTTTGCATTGTAGCTTGATTTTCAAAAAAACATTTTCCAATGATTTTTTAGTATTTTTGATATTTTTGCAAATTTCTTTCTTTTTGCTTTCTCCTATTTGGAGTTTATCTAAAAAAGTTTCTTCAAGAATATTAACAAGTTGTGTACATTCTTTTGTATCAAATGTTTTTGATTCATTTAAAGATGACAATGCTTTCAATAATAAATCTTTATATTCTATAAGAGCTTTAATATCTACCTCTGAAAGCTGAGCTAACAGAGATAGAAATTGCATAAAATTGTAAAATGAAAAAATAAATCCATGGTATATTATTACTTTTCAAAATAAAAAATACTGTTTTACCAATAAACCTAAAAAAATAATTTGCTTTAAATGAGTTGAGAATAACAAAATTAAAATCTCCTATTCTAGATACCATTATCTTTCCTTATCTTTTAAAATTAAAGATGAATTTGATACTCTACAATAATTTTCATATTTAGGATACAACATTACATGAGGCAATCTTTCAACATATTTTATAATCGTACTATAAGTATGGCCCATGGCTGCAGCATAAACACGAATATCTTCACCATTTGGAATTAATCCCTTTAGTTTTAATACTGCATAGCCTCTTATTCCTTCAGCTGAAATAAAATGATCATCCTTTTGCACAATCTTCACAGGACCAGAAACTACCCATTTAACTTTAGATCCTTTTTTTCCATAATCCAAAGTCATATAATCCGTATCGTAATATTTTATAATCGAACGATAAACAAATAGCTTTGGAGTATATTGAAATATATTAATTTCCTCAGAAGTAAATTCTTTTTCTCCAGTTCTATCTATATAAGTAAATTTAAACAAAGATTTATTTTTTAAATAATCTGTAACACCATTAAATTCAATCGTGAATCCAAACATTTTTTTCAATCTTAAATTTTATTTCTTGATCATTGTATTTTAAAGTAAAATCATATAGCCCATTTGGAATTGAATAATCATTTACTCGAAAACCAATTGGATCAAAATTTATAACATTATTTTCAATATCGTAATATTTTTCTCCTGCTGTTGACAAACGATGTAAAATAAAATGTCTTTCCGTAAATCCTATTTTTGGATTACTTGACTTAACTAGAATTTTCTTTCCTAACATTTTCGTAGGAAATCCTGAAAATATGAAATCCGCACGACCACACGAAACTGGACAAAATAATTTATTTAAACGAGCAAAGTGTTCATCAAAATAAAATCCTAAAAACCTTGTTGCATTTCCGATAAGAATTATTTTTTCCGGTAAAGTTTTAATTTTAATCTTTGTACTGATATTTACATATTCATTCATTTTGCACTCAATATCTATAGCATTAAAATCTTGATCTAAACTTAATTTTGAAAATCCACTTGCAGAGGCTTCACCATTACTATTAAATTTTTCATATTTATAATTTAAAATTCCAGACCCTTTTATATTCCATGTTATTTTTTCATTAGGCTTACCACCTTTTACAAAAATATGAAATTCTTTATTATCTTCACTAATTTCTTTCACACT
>NZ_JAKMRM010000013.1:0-52242 GCF_025772105.1 Campylobacter sp. IFREMER_LSEM_CL1846
GGCTAATGATCAAACTCCAGGTGTTACCACACTCAAAGGTGCTATGGCTGTGATGGATATAGTAGAAACCGCTACAGCAAATCTAGATGCCATTAGAGCTGATATTGGTGCGGTGCAAAATCAAATCACAGCTACGCTAAATAACATCAGTGTAACCCAAGTAAATATCAAATCAGCTGAATCAAACATCAGAGATGTAGACTTTGCAGCAGAAAGTGCAAATTTCTCTAAATACAACATCCTAGCTCAAAGCGGATCTTATGCTATGAGTCAAGCTAATGCTGTGCAACAAAATGTTTTAAAACTCTTACAATAAATCCAAATAATATAAGGCAGTTTCGCCTTATATTAAATTTCTTTTTTCTAAAATATCTTGCAAAGGTATGATGGCTATCTTTAAAGCTTTTTCTTGGACTAAAGCTAGTTCGCTGATTTCTTCTAGCCAAGATTTATGTGCTGTAATCCAAGCAACAAGTTTATTTTGTTTATCACTATCATTATGCATAGGATTAACATATATTTTTGAAAAAGAACTTTCTAAATGAAATAGTGATGGCCCTAAAATTTCTCTTAAAAAAATATATTTTTTGCTTTCCAATTTTTCTTTTAATTTGTCTATTTTTAAATTTAATTCTTTGATAGTATAATGAGTTTTACTTTTTAAATTTAATTCTTTATGAAGTTTTTTACATTCTTTTAAAAAATTTTGGCTAATTTTTATATTTTGTTTGATTTGCTTATAAGCTTTTAGCATAAGTTCTTGGCTGTCTTTGCGTTTTGGTGGATTTAGTTTTGGAAAAGGTTTTTTTACTCCATCTTTTAAAAATTCTTCACAAATTTCTTTAAAAGGTTTTTCTATAGTTCCTTCTATCCTTGCTCCACCTTCTGTGGCATTGTAAATTTTTGCTTTTGTTTGTTTGTGAAATAAACTTTCAAAAATTTGCTTAAATAACATCCAAACCTCTGAACTTTGCACATAAGTTTTTCCACCATAAGCTAAGGTTTCAAATTTTCCATGGTCTCGTTCAAAATCTCCTTCGTGATAACTTTCATGTAAAAATCCTTCACTATGAGATTTTCCATCATCACTATAAGCTAAATCTTGTCCTATTAAGACGATATTTTCATGTCCTAACAAAAGCGCTAGTTCATAGTTTAAATGTGCTACACTCATTCCGCCACTTACATAGCCAAAATCATGCAATCCTAAAGAATAAGCAAAAGGTAATGATCTTGAAACTAAAATATATTTTCTTTTATTTTTTTCTAAAAATTCTACACTATCTTTATATACTAATGAAGCTAAAATAAAAGTAATGTCTTTATCAAATTCTTTAAAATCATTATCAAAGCATTTTGATACCACATCATCTCTTTCTAGCATACAAACATAATCAGGTTTTATACCTGCCTTTGCTAAGATAGGATAAGCACTATCAGCGCAAAATATAGTAGCTTTGTTAGCATATTTTTTAAGTAAAGGAAGTTGTTTTTTTAAAGAAGGTCCAGTAGCTACCAATATAGCATTTTTGCTTTTATTTGATCTTTTTTTCTTAAATTCGTTAAAACTTGGATGTGTAAGCATTTTAGGTAAATTTAGAACAAATTGTTCTATGCCTTGCATGGCATCAATTGGATCATTTCCTCTTCTTAAGGCAATATTTTTAATAACTTTGGAATTTAAATCATTTATGTTTTTAATTTCTTCTTTTTGTTTTTCTTCATAAAATTCACAATGAATATGCAGAGTGTAAGTTTTTAAAAATAAATTTAAAAAAGAGCACAATGTATCAGCTTTTGTATAGTTAAATTCCTTTGTATGGATTAAAATAAACCTACCTTCTAAAAGTTCTTTGGAAAAATCTATCATATTAAAAACTAAAAATATTAACTCAATATCTTTTTCGTATACAATAACTCTTTTATGTTCTTTATTTGCAAGCAAACTTTTGTAAAATATACCATTGCCTAATCCATAGAAAAAAAGTATAGGGTATCTTAAGTATTCTTTATTAAAAAGCTCAATTTTTTCTTGTAGTTCTTTTAAAGGATTTATATATAAATTTTTTATATTTTTATAACATATATTACAATTTAAAGGATCTTTATCAAAAACATAAATATAATCTTTAGCTTCTTTTATTCTACCTAATTTTCTTTTTAGTGTTTGATAATCACTTCCTTTTAAGGCTTTTAAATTTTTTTTAAAAATCTCTGTTTTCATTTTTATCCTTTTTGATTAAAAAAATAATATCGTCATTTTTTATGTTTTTTATCAAAAATTTGATGTGTTATTGTTTTAAATTTTCTTTTATAGTTTTATTATAATTTTCAAGATATAAAATAATCTCATCAAAAAAATCGATTTGTTGTTCTAAGAAAGATTTTGTATTTTTTTCTTTTTCAACTTTGTATTTTAAAACCTCACATTCATTTTGAAAGCATCTAGCTTGTAAAATATCTGAAAAAAATTCACTTTTTGGGAGCTTAAGTCTTAGTTTTTCTAATCTTTCTAAGCTCTTATCTTTAATAGCTTTTTTGCATTCATTGATAAAAATTTCACTTTGTTTTATTTGTTTGTTGAGTTTTTCTTTGCATTGTTTTAGTTTTTTTTGTGGATTTTTTGCTTTTGTTAAAACAATATTTTTTTCAATTTTTTCTTTTAAAAACTCTTCACAAATTTCTTTAAAAGGTTTTTCTATAGTTCCTTCTATCCTTGCCCCACCTTCTGTGGCATTATAAGTTTTGATTTTTAATATATCTCTAGCTAGAGCTATATCTTTTTCAAAACTTTTTAAAAACAAATACCATGTGAGTTGTGTTTTTACTTCTTTATTACCTCCATATGCACAGATTGTTTTATAAACAACTTCTTCATCTCCTTGATCACCATATAAATGTTCTTTTGGGTGAGACTTTCCATCATCACTATAAGCTAGATCTTGCCCTATTAAAATAATATTTTCAAATCTTAAAGCTCCAGCTAACTCATAAGCCATATTAGCAACACTCATGCCATTTCCCAAAAAACCATATTCATTTAAGCCAAGTTTGCTTTCAAAAAACAAAGGTCTTAAAACGAGCATATAATTTCTATTGTTTTTTTCTAAATATTCTATAGTTTTAGGATGAGTTAAAGAAGCTATGATAAATAAAATATTTTTATCAAATTCTCCAAAATCATTATTAAAAAATTCGCTAGTCATATCTTCTCTTTCTAGTGAAAAGACATAATCAGGCTTAATTCCTTCTTTAGCTAAGATAATATAAGAGCTATCAGCGCTAAAAATTACAACATTTTCTTGGTGTTTTTTTAAAAGCGGAAGTTGTTTCATCAAAGAAGGACCTGTTGAAACTATAATGGCATTTTTTGCTTTTGCTTTTCTATCTTTTATTAGATTTTTAAAAGGAGTATGAGTGATGATTTTTTCTAAATTTATAATATTATGTTTTATTCCTAGCAAAGCATCTTTTGGGTCATTTCCACGAGCAAGCATTAGTGTTTTTATGAGATTTAATAAAATTTGCATCACATTTTGAGCATTGGGTGTGTAAAAATTAATATAAAAATCATTATAAAAATGAAAATTGAAAATTTTCAGCGTATGTTTTATTTGCGGATAATTAAATAAAACTTTAAGTTGAGCGGTGTTGATATTTGGTGTAAAAAACAAAATAAGTTTTTCTTTTCTAAGAAGCGTGGTAAAATCAATCATATGAAAAACTAGATATAAAATTTCTAATTCTTCTTCAAAAATAACAATATGTTTTAAATTCTGATTTTTTAAAAGTTCTATAAAAAATTTTCCATCGCCAAAACCATAAAAAAATAATACTGGATATAATTGAAATTTATCATAATCAAAAGAATGATTTTCATCTAAAAAAACTTGATTTTGCAAATCAAAAATTTTATCTTCTATGATTTTAAATTTATGATTTTGAGTGATTTTTCTCAACTCATAAGCTAGTATTTGATCTACTTCAAAAAGAGCTTGGGTGTTTTTTAAAAATAATTCTTTATTCATTTAAAGTCCAAATTTTTATTTTATTATATCAAAACATATTTTTTACTATCATGATTTTTAAACAAAATATATTTTTTCATGATTATTCCTTGAAATGTTTTTCTTCTAAAGCTTTAGCAAATTCTATATCACAACTTGCTTTTTTACCAAGCATGATAGGTAAAAATTTAGGATGCAAACCTAGGCTTGGTCTTACGCTTTTTATATTTTCTCGTGTGAAAATATCACCTTTTTTGATGTCTTTGCTTGTATATAAACTTCTTGCAAAATGGCGGTTTTTTAAAGTTTTTTCATCCATGTTAAATTCTTTGTTTCCTAAAGCTTGCTCGCTTAAACGCACCATAGAACACATTTGCTTAAACTCCTCAAAATCAAGACTAAATTTAGCATCAGCACTATTTAAAGTTTTGTCTAATATAAAATGTTTTTCTATGACTCTTGCGCCAAGAGCTACGGCTAAAGTTGGTGCTAAAAATCCCTCGCTATGATCACTTAAACCAACAATAGTGTTAAATTTTTCTTGTAAAGTTTTTATGACATTTAAATTTAAATCACAAATTTGTGAAGGATAAGCCGAGGTGCATTTAAGCAAAATCAAATTCGGATTGTTTTCTTCTTTAAAAATTTTAACAATCATTTCAAGTTCTTCTTCATAGGCTATGCCTGTAGAAACTAAAGTAGGTTTGTTTTCTTTTGCCACACAACGCACAAAATCATAATCATTTGCTTCAAAGGAAGCGATTTTATAAGCTGGGGGATTAAATCGCCTTAAAAAATTTACATCTTCCTTAGAAAAAGGACTAGAAAAGCAAATTAAACCTTCATTTTTAGCACATTCAAAAAGTTTTTCATGCCACTCATAAGGAGTTTTAGCTTCTTCGTAGAGCTCATATAGTTTGCGTCCATGCCATAAACCACCTTCAATAATAAAATCTTTTTTGTCAGAATTTAGTGTTAAGCTATCTGGGGTATAGGTTTGAATTTTTATAGCATTAGCTCCTGCTTGTTTGGCTGCTTGTATAGTTTTTAAAGCTATTTCAAGACTATTTGCATGATTGGCTGAAAGTTCAGCGATGATGAAAACTTTTTCATTTATGTTAAAATTTCCTATAAACATCAAAAAACCTTTTTTTAATTTAAATAAAAATTTACTATATTTTATATTTTAATTATTAATTGTGATTAAAGGTTTATTTAGTAAAATAAATTTATTATAAAGTTATCTAAGGAAAAAACTATGACTAAAACACTAGAATATTCGATTTATCACTTTTGTGAACACATTTTAAAACTTAAAATTACACCAACAAGCGTGATTAGAGGCGAGCTTTATGGGGCTTCTATACCTTTGTATTTTAAAGATGAAGAATATAGTTTTTATCTGTTTTTTCAAAAAAAGGCTCTTAATGAGATTGCGCAATTTTTATTGCATGAAGAGTTAAAAGAAGATGATCTAGCAGATTTAGTAAAAGAAGTAGCTAATCAAATTATAGGTTATGCCAAAAAATTACTTAACGACACTAATGGCAAAGATGAGTATCGTTTGGGTGTTCCTGAATATTTAGGACGTATTGATGGATTTTCAAAAATCAAACTCAAAGAAAAATTTACTTATGAAATGAAAAATGCTCGTTTTAGAATAGGTTATAAAAAATTATGATAGAAGATCATTTAGGATTGTTGCAATCTTATGAAGATATTTTAGATATTAGCGTTGATTTTGTTAGTGAGCTTGGTACTACTAATATGAGCGTAAGAGAGCTTTTAAAGCTAGAAGTTGGTTCTGTGATAGACCTTGAAAAGCCAGCGGGTGAAAGCGTGGAGCTTTATTTAAATAGAAGAATTTTTGGAAAAGGTGAGGTAATGGTGTATGAGAAAAACCTTGCTATAAGGATTAATGAAATTTTAGATTCTAAATCAGTATTGCAGTATTTCAAAAAAGAATTGCAATGAAATTTATTTGGATTTTACTACTTGCTTTACCTCTTTTTGGGGCAAAAATTCTTGATTACAATATTTATCCAAGAGAAGATAGGGTGGATATTACTTTTTCATTTGATGTTCCTTATAAAGAAGGTATTAGTCAAAAGAAAAAAGATGGTATTATTATTTTTACTTTAAATGCTAAAAGTGCAAAAGAGGAAGATAGAGCGTTAAATTCTGATATTATAAAAAAAATTAAAATTTTTTCAGAAGATAAAAAAACTTTTATAGCTTTAAGTGTAGGTGATAAAATACAAATTACCGCTGATGCGATTGGTGAATATGGTTTAAGATTGCGTGCTCAAAAAGAAGGTGTAAATTTAAGTACTAAAAAAAGCTTAGAGGAAAAAAACGAGGAAATAAAAATGCAAGAATATGATTTTACAAATTATATTTTAGTTGTAAGCGTTTTGATACTTTTGCTTGTTGGGCTTTGGTTTTTAAAAATATATCTAAGACAAAAACACCCTTTAGATAGGAATTTTAATTTAATCTTTCAAAGACCACTTGATAGACACAATCAACTTGTAGTTTTTGAGTATGGTTTGAAGCGTTATACTATGATTATAGGAAATTCTAATGTGGTATTAGAAACGAATGAAGCTTTGATAAAAAATGAAGAACAAAACAAAGCGCCTCAAAAGCCAAAAGAAAAAGATTTTAACTCTTATTTTGAAGAAAATAAACAAAGATTGCAAAATTTACTTTTAAAACAAAATAATTAATTTTGCTGATTAAAAGCTAAAATGATAAGTTTTGGCTTCGAAATTTTTTTGATTTCTTCTTTTGAAAAATAAATTTGTTTTTTAGTCGAGTATATATACAAAGTATGATTTTTTAGCGTGAAATCAAGATTCTCATCAGTGTCTTTTGCAAGTTTTTTTGATAAAGCTAAAATAAAATTAAGCCAAGCTAATATGTGATTATTTGGTAATAAATCTTTTATATTTTCTATTGCAAATGGATTGATTTTTTTTCCATTAGCTTTTAAAATAGTAGAAATTAATAAAATTTCTTTATGTGAAAAACCAAAATGCAGGCTATTTAGAGCTATATAAGCACTATGTTCATTGGCAAAATAAAAATTAATTCTCTCGCCTATATGCGATAATTTTGCAGCATTTATAAGATCTTTTTTAAAAGCAAGATTAATTTTATGGATAGGCAAAAGAGTATCAAATAGTTTATTTGCAAAATAAGCACTTTTATCATTATAATCTATACTAAAACGATCTTGTATAGATTTTAAGCTTGGATTGAAATTTGGAGGAAATTTAGCATTAAATTTTGAAAAATCCGTTGTTTCGTTTTTTATTTTAGTATATTTTTGAAAAAGATTAGATAAAAATACACCTTCTCTAACACCCACTGCAGAGGTGATGATATTTTTAGCTTTTAAATTTTTTGCTAGTGCTAAAAATATCACACATCCTTCTTTTATAGTATCAAAACGATCTTTTTTTATGTTAAAATCATTTAAATTTTTAGCATTTTGAATTTTTTCTATGTGATTTTTTTCTTTTTCAAAACTATAACTAAAATTATGAATCATTTTTAACGGGTAAGAGTTTTTTTTCATTATAGAATTTGACAATGCCCTTAAACTTCCACCTATGGCAATGATATTTTCATTTTGAAAATGCTTTGGAACTTGTTTTAGTGCTTCTTGTATAAATTGGTCTAGTGCATTAAATTTTTTTGTATCGTAAAAAATTTCTTTTAATCTTACTGTGCCAAGATCAAGTGAAATACAATCTACAATCTTACCTTCTTTGATTAAACAAAGCTCAGTCGATCCTCCACCTATATCTATAGTGGTGGCATTTTGAATATCTGATAGTAAATTTAGCGCAGCAAGCCCACCTAAAAATGACTCCGTTTTTCCATTAATACATTTTATATTTAAACCTACATTTTTTGCTATTCTAGCTATGAAATCTTTAGCATTGGGTGCATCTCTTAATGCAGAAGTTCCAACAGCAATAATTTTTCTACATTTTTCTTTTAAAGCTTTTTCCTTAAAATAAGTTAAAGCTTTTTCGGCTTTAAGCATGGCTTCTTCTTGAAGAATTTTATTATTATTGTAAGCATTTTCTCCAAGTCTTACTTTCTTTTTGTGCTCACTACAAATGAAAAAACCATATCTTGAGGTTTTTTCAAAAACTACCATACGAACGGAATTAGAGCCAAGGTCAATTACTGCTGTTTTTTTAGCCATTAAATATCTTTATTTTTATGTTTTAAGCGAAGCTCATCAATGCTTTCTACATTATCAGGATCAGGTATGATACAATCTACTGGACAAGCTACTATACAAGCTGGTTCTGAAAATTCATTCACACATTCAGTACAAAGATCAGGATCTATGACATAAATTGGATCATTATCATAGATTGCTTCATCGGGACATTCTTCCCTACATGCATCACAGGATATGCATTCTCTAGTGATTAAAAGTGACATATTTTTTTCCTTTTTATAAGTAATAAAGCAAACTTATACTATATAAAAACTTATAGGTAATTTAAAATGAAAGAAAAAACAAAATCTACTTTTTAGAATGATTAAATCATTCTAAAATTTTAGTTAGTTTTTTTAGGAAAACAAAAACGATACCCTCTACGACGCACGGTTTCTATGGTAGAGATGTTAAGCGGTTTATCCATTTTTTGTCTTATTTGATTGATTGCAACCTCTATAACATTTGGAGTTACAAGTTCAGGTTCTTCCCAAATAGCATCTAAAAGTTGTTCTTTTGACACAATCTGATCTGAATGTCTAGCTAAATGAGTTAAAACTTCAAAAGGTTTTCCTTTTAATTCTATATCTTTTCCTTGATAAGTGATTTTTTCTTCATCAGGATCAATCACTAAATCATCGATTTTGATCACATTTGTTCCGCCAAATCTAAGTCTAGCTTCAATTCTCGCCATTAAAATTTCAAAATCTAAAGGTTTTTTTATATAATCATCTGCTCCAGCTTTCAAAGCCTTGATTTCATTTTCTTTATCTGCTTTTGCGCATATTGTAACTATAGCGGTTCTTGGAGATTTTTGCTTAATGGCATTAATTAAATCACTTGCATCATTATTGCCAATAGTCCAATTTGATAATACTAAATCATAGTGTCTAATACCTATAAAATACTCAGCGTCTTTAAAATTTTCTGAAGTATCACTTTGATAGCCAAACTCATTTAAGGTATTTGATAGAGTTTTATTAAGTGATGCTTCATCTTCTACAACTAAAATACGCATTTTATTCCTTTGAAGATAGTTTTAGTGCAAAAGTATAACACAAATTAAGCAAATGTTCAAAATTCTTTAAAAAAATTTTAATATTTTTTACTCAGACTAGCTCCAACGCATGCATTTTTGATAATATCAGGTTTGTAACAAGTGATATTTATAAATTTAAGCTTTTTATTATGTTTTTTAATATCCTTGCATATGTATTTTAAAGATTTTTCTATAGTTTTAAATTTTTTCTTTTTATAAATTTTTTCTATTCTAATACAAAGTTTTGCATAATCTAAAAATTTTTTACTTTTAGCTTCTAGTTCTATAATAACTTTTTGTTCTTGAATTCTTTCAAAATCCAAAAGCCCTATAATACATTTAAATTCTAAACTGACTTTTATATGACTTTGCATTCTTGTTTTCCAATAAGCCTTAAAATATTTGGTATATGTTTATAAATTACTATAAATGCAATAACAAAAATTGGTGCATGGGTGTTGATCACAGGCATGTTATAATGAAAAATAAATGAAGTAGCTATTAAAACAATTAAAGATCCTAATGAAGCTAAGCTTGAAATTTTAAATACCTTTCCTATGATAAACCAAGCTAAAACCGCAGATATTATTTCAAAAGGTAAAAATACTGCTAAAACCCCAGCCCCTGTAGCCACTCCTTTGCCACCTTCAAATTTTAAATAAGGAGAAAAGCAGTGCCCAAATACTGCTAAAACAGCCATAGTCCATAAGATATTTTCATCATAGCCCATAAATTTTGCCACTAATATAGGTATGATTCCTTTTAATGCATCTAAAATAGCGGTTGCAATAGCAAGTATTTTAGCTAGTTTAGGATCGCTTTCTTTTACTACCCTTAAAACATTTGTAGCGCCTATACTTTTACTGCCCATATTTTTAATGTTTGTTTTAGCAAAGATTTGAGCTAGTAAAAGCCCAAATGGTATAGCGCCTATGAGATAAGCTAAAAGATAGATTATTAAATTTTCCATTTACTTTTCCCTAAGATTTTTGTAAAACTCTGTAATAATAGCAAAAAACCCTGAAATAAATATTTAAGAGATATTTTCTCCTATAATAATTTTTATTGTTAAATATAAATTTTTTATATTATTTAAAGAAAATTATAGATATATTTTCAATAAGTTTATTTTAAATAGGCTTTATTTTATCTTATTTAGGAGTAGATAATGAAAAAAATTTCATTATTAGTTGCATCATCATTATTAGTTGCATCAACTGCTTTTGCTAACGATAAAGCTTTGCTTGATGAAGCAAAAGCTGCAGGTTTGGCACCTTTACCAAAAGATCAGACAGGTGTTGAAAAACTATTAAAAGAAATGGGTATTAAAGCTAGTAAATTCTCTAAAGAGAAAGCTAACCTTGGTAAAAAGCTGTATTTTGAGCCAAGACTTTCTAAAAGTGGTTTGATTTCTTGTAATACCTGTCATAATTTAGGTATGGGTGGTACTGATGGTATAGCGGCTGCTGTAGGACATAAATGGACAGCTAATCCTCATCATTTAAATTCGCCAACAGTTTATAACTCAGTTTTAAATTCAACTCAATTTTGGGATGGTAGAGCAGGAACTTTAGCAGATCAAGCAAAAGGACCAATTGAAGCAGAACCTGAAATGGCAACTCCTGCTAAATTAGCAGTAGAAAAAATAGCTTCTATGCCAGAATATGTAAAAGAATTTAAAAAAGTTTATGGTAGCAGTGGAGTAACTTTTGATAATATTGCAGATGCTATTGCTACATTTGAAAGAACACTTTTAACTCCATCTAAATTTGATAAATTCTTAGAAGGTGATACAAAAGCATTAAGTAAAAAAGAAAAAGAAGGTTTGAAAACTTTCATCGATAAAGGCTGTACAGCTTGTCATACAGGAGTAAATTTAGGTGGTAGTATGCAGGCTTTCCAAGTAGCAGCTAAATATAAATTTGCAAATGTAGGAGATTTTAAAGGTGATGCAAATGGCTTAGTTAAAACTCCAACCTTAAGAAATATTGCTGAAACTGCTCCGTATTTTCACAATGGTGCTATTTGGTCTTTACAAGAAGCAATCAAAGAAATGGGCAGTGTGCAACTTGGTATAGAAATTTCTGATAAAGAAGCAGCTTCTATAGAAACTTTCTTACATGCCTTAACAGGTAAAAAACCAAGCATTACTTACCCTCAACTTCCAAAAGCAACTGAAAAAACTCCAAAACCAGAGCTTTAATTTAAATCTTAAGACGCTTTTTGCGTCTTAAGCTTACTTTATATAAAATCAAGATATAATTACTGCTTTTAGCCATTAAAGCTTTCTAAAATTATGTTTATGCATAATGCTTTATGGTGCTACCAAAATATTTTAAGAAAGGATAGCTGTATGTATGCTATTATAAAACACAGTGGAAAACAATACAGAGTAAGCCAAGGTGATGAGCTTAAACTAGATCGTTTTGAAGCTGAAGTAAAATCAAGCGTAGAAGTAAGTGAAGTTCTTGCTGTATGCGATAAAGAATTAAAGGTAGGTGCGCCGTTTGTTGCGGGTGCAAAAGTTGTTTTAGAAGTGATTGCTCATGGAAAAGACAAAAAAGTTGTGATTTATAAAAAAAGACGTAGAAAAGACTCAAAATTAAAACGCGGTTTTAGAAGACAATTTACCCGCGTTAGAGTAGTAGATATTAAAGCTTAAGGAGTAAAGAATGGCACACAAGAAAGGTCAAGGTTCAACTCAGAATAATCGTGATTCTATAGGTCGTCGTCTAGGTGTTAAAAAATTTGGTGGAGAATTTGTTCGCGCTGGTAACATCATCATTCGCCAAAGAGGAACAGCAACTCATGCAGGTAATAACGTAGGCATGGGAAAAGATCATACAATTTTTGCTTTAATTGATGGTTTTGTAAAATTTGAAAGAAAAGATAAAAATAGAAAAAAAGTTTCTGTTTATCCTGCATAATTTCAAGGCTACTTTGTAGCCTTTTTCTTCTTTTCAATCTTAATATATTAAAAAAAATATAATATCATTTTAAAAATTTATACTTTGGTGATTGTATGTTTATAGATAATGTAAAATTAGTTTTAAGTTCGGGTAATGGTGGTAAAGGTGCTGTGAGTTTTCGCCGTGAAAAACATGTTCCACTTGGGGGGCCTGATGGTGGTGATGGTGGAAATGGTGGCGATGTGTATTTTATATGTGATAATAACACCCATACCCTAGCGCACTTTAAAGGCAAAAAAGAACTTAAAGCACAAAATGGCCAACCGGGTTTGGGTCGTAATAAAAATGGCAAAAGAGGGGAGAGTTTAGAATTAATCGTTCCTCAAGGCACTCAAGTAATTGATGCACAAAGTGGGGAAGTTTTGCTTGATATGCTAGTAGAAGGTCAAAAAGAACTCTTTTTAAAAGGTGGTAAAGGCGGTCTTGGTAATACTCACTTTAAAAACTCTACTAATCAGCGCCCAGATTATGCTCAACCAGGTGTGACAGGAAAAACCTTATGTGTGCGCTTAGAGTTAAAACTCATAGCGGATGTTGGGCTTGTAGGCTTTCCAAATGTAGGAAAATCTACTCTTATAAGCGTAGTGTCTAATGCAAGACCTGAAATAGCTAATTATGAATTTACTACTTTAACTCCAAAACTTGGTATGGTTGAAGTAGATGATTATAATTCTTTTGTAATGGCAGATATCCCAGGTATTATAGAAGGTGCAAGCGATGGTAGGGGTTTGGGACTTGAGTTTTTAAGACATATAGAAAGAACTTCTTTTTTGCTTTTTGTGCTTGATCCATTAAGAGATATGAGTTTAAAAGAGCAATTTTGTATTTTAAGAAAAGAATTAGAAAAATTTTCAAGCAAACTTTATGCAAGAAATTTTGGCTTAATGCTTTCAAAAAGTGATAGTGTAAATTTAGGTGAGGAATTTGCACAAAAAATGGAAGATGATTATAATGAGTTAAAAGCTTATTTGCAAAGTCAAAATAATCCACAAAGCTTTTTTGTTAAAGTATCAAGTCTTGAAAAAACAGGTTTAAAAGAGCTTAAATTTATGCTTTTAGAAGAAGTTAAAAAAATTAGAAGTCAAAATAATCTTTGATGAGTGAAAATTTAACTATAGATTTTATCCAAGAATATATCAAGTCTAATTGTAAAGACTTGGTGTATAAATTTACCTATAAAGAGCATAGCTTTTTTTATAATCCCGATAGGGTTTTAAAAAACGGAGTTTATTTTTGCACTATTAAAGAAAATGATGGTATAAATGATAAAGCTTCGAATTTAAATAGAGAAGGTGTATTTCGTCTAAGTTGCTCTCTTTGTGATCAAGATTACCAAAATCTTTTTGGTAAAAAACCTAAAAAAGCTTTAAAGGGTGAGGTTGTTAATTTAAATTATGATTTTTCTATGCTTGATCTTATCATGCCTCATCCAATTTATGCTTATATGGGATATATTTGTATTAACAATCCTTCAAGAAAAAATTTTGAAATTTTTAAAGATTATCTTGAGCTTTCATATCAAAAAGCTATAAAAACTTATCAAAAAAGGATAGTGGCATTATGAAAAATATCATTTTTATGGGAACTCCCTCTTATGCAACATGTATTTTAAAAGAGCTTATTGATAAAGGGTTTAATGTCCAAGCTTTATTTACCCAGCCTGATAAACCTGTGGGAAGAAAACAAATTTTAACTTCAAGTGATACTAAAAAATTTGTTTTAGAAAATAATTTAAATATAGAAATTTTCACTCCAAAAAGCTTAAAAGATGAAAATATAATCAATGAAATAAAAAGCCTAAAACCTGATTTTATAGTTGTTGCTGCTTATGGGAAGATTTTACCAAAAGAAATTTTAGATATTGCTCCTTGTGTCAATTTGCACGCTTCCTTGCTTCCTAAATATCGTGGTGCTTCACCTATACAAAGCGCTATTTTAAATGGGGATAAAATAAGCGGGGTTTGTACCATGCTTATGGAAGAAGGGCTTGATAGCGGTGCTATTTTAGAAAACATAGAATGTGATATCGCAGGTAAAAATTCAGCTGAAGTTTTTATCATGCTTTCAAATTTAGCAGCCAAACTTACTATTTCTACACTTTTGAATTTTGAAAAAATTATCCCAAAAAAACAAGATGAAAATTTATCTACACATTGTAAAAAAATCAAAAAAGAAGATGGCTTGATTAATTTGGATAATGCAAGTGAAATTTATCAAAAATTTCTAGCTTTTACACCTTGGCCTGGAATTTTTTTAGAAAATGGTATGAAATTTTTAGACATAGAATTAATCGATAATGAAAAAACTCAAAAATCAGGTGTGATTTTACAAGTAGAAAAGGAAAGCTTTTTGCTTTCATGTAAAAAAGGCGTTTTAAGAATTAAAACTTTACAAGAAAGTGGAAAAAAAGCTTTAGATGCTAAGACTTATTTAAATGGAAAAAGGTTAAAACTTGGAGATAGTTTATTTTGATGAACTTGAATCAACTCAAGTTTATTTAAGTGATAAAATTCGCAGTGGAGAAATTATAGAAAATACAGCCATTTGTGCTTTTATCCAAAGTGCTGGTATAGGTAGTAGAGATAATACTTGGCAAAGCAAGCAAGGAAATTTACATGTATCTTTTTGCATAAAAACCCAAGAATTAGCGCAAGATCTTCCTTTGGCTTCTGCTAGTATATACTTTGCATTTTTAATGAAAGAAGTATTGCAAAGACAAAATTCAAAAGTATGGATTAAATGGCCTAATGATTTTTATATAGAAGATAAAAAAATAGGCGGATTGATGAGTTCTAAAATCAATGATTTTTTGGTTGTAGGAATAGGGATTAATCTTAAATATGCTCCATTTAATGCTGAAATTTTAGACATAGAAGTAGATATAGCAAAACTTTTAAATGAGTATTTTTCTTATGTAGATGAGAAAATTTTATGGAAGAATATTTTTAGCAAGTATATGCTAGAATTTGAAAAATCAAGAAATTTTTTTATACATAATGAAGGTAAGATTTTATCTTTAAAAGATGCTTTGTTGTATAAAGATGGTTCTATATTGTTAGATAATAAAAGGATATATAGTTTAAGATGAGTGAGATAATAACTATTGCAAATCAAAAAGGCGGAGTGGGTAAAACTACTACCGCTATTAATCTAGCGGCTTCTTTGGCGGTAGCTGAAAAAAAGGTTCTTTTGATAGATATTGATCCACAAGCTAATGCTACAACAGGACTTGGTTTTAATAGAAGTAATTATGAATATAATATTTATCATGTTTTTATAGGCAGGAAAAAACTTTCTGAAATCATTTTAAAAACTGAACTTCCACAATTATACTTAGCTCCATCAAATATTTCTTTGGTTGGAATTGAGCAAGAAGTAGTAAAAGAAAGTGGAGAATATAGAACGATTTTAAGAGAAAAAATCAAAGAAATTGCCAAAGATTATGATTTTATTATCATTGACTCACCACCTGCGCTTGGAAGCATTACAGTAAATGCTTTTGCAGCAAGTGATAGTGTTATTATCCCTATACAATGTGAGTTTTATGCGCTTGAGGGTGTTGCAATGGTTTTAAATACCATAAAATTTGTGAAAAAAACTATCAATCCAAAACTAAAAATAAAAGGCTTTTTACCGACTATGTATAGCTCTCAAAATAATCTTTCAAAAGATACTGTGGAGGATTTAAAGCAAAATTTCAAACAAAAGCTATTTAGAACAGGTGATAATGAAGATGATTTTATCATCATACCAAGAAATGTAAAACTTGCTGAAAGTCCAAGTTATGGAAAACCTATTATACTTTATGATATAAAATCCCCAGGTTCAGTAGCATATCAAAATTTAGCACATTCTATATTAGGATAAAAAATGGCAAAAAAAAGTGCATTAGGAAGAGGTTTAAGTAGTATTTTGGCTGATATTGATGAGGTTTATGAAAAAGAATTAGGATCAAAAGAAGGCAAAATAGAAGAAATTGATATAGATTTAATTAGTCCAAATCCTTATCAGCCAAGAAAAAATTTTGATACACAAGCTTTAGAAGAGCTTGCGGGGTCTATTAAAGAATATGGTTTAATTCAGCCTATTGTAGTTTTTAAAAAAGATGAATTTGATTATATTATAATAGCTGGCGAGAGAAGATTTAGAGCATGTAAGCTTTTAGAAAAAGAACAGATTAAAGCCGTAGTTTTAAATGTGGATGATATAAAATTACGCGAGCTTGCTTTGATTGAAAATATCCAAAGGGAAAATTTAAATCCTATAGAATTGGCACATTCTTATAAAGAATTATTGGAAATTCATGACATAACTCAAGAAAAATTAGCAGATCTTATTCACAAGTCAAGACCACAAATTGCTAATACCTTAAGACTTTTAAATTTAAATGAGCAAACGCAAAATTTCATTATAGAAGGTAAAATTTCACAAGGTCATGCAAAAGTTTTAGTAGGACTTGAAAAAGAAGAAGAAAAAATGATAGTTGATACTATCATAGGTCAAAAACTTAATGTAAGAGATACAGAAAAACTGATTAAAAATTTTAAAAATTCAAATAATTTAGAAAAAAATACAAATTTAAATAAGCAAAATCAATCTATATTAAATTTAAAAGAAAAAATAGAATCTTTTGGATTTAAGACAGTAGTGAAAGATTTAAAAATTATTGTTAATTTTTCTGACGAAAATGAGATTTTAAAATTTTTAAAAATACTAGATTAAATATGCTTTTAGGTATATTTTGGTATAATTGCGCGTTTTATTTAGATTTATTTAGGAGTATTAATGTTTAATGATGTACATTTTTCCATCATGATAGCTACTGGTGTCATTTTTTTGCTCATGATAGCAATTTTAAATTCTATACTCTATAAACCTTTGATTAAATTTATGGATTCTAGAGATTTGACCATTAAAAATGACGAAGAAAAAATGAAAAAAAATTCTGATGATGTTTCAAATGTAGAAAATGAGTTGGAAAAAATTCATATACAAACAAGAGATGAGATTAATCAAATCAAAGCAAAAGCAGTAGAAGAAGCTAAAATAAAACAAGAAAAAGAATTATCAATAAAGAAAAAAGAATTAGAAGAACAAATGCATGTTTTTCTAAAAAGTCTAAGAGAAAAAGAAAAAGAATTAAAAGAAGAGATGCGGTTAAAAATGCCAGAATTTAAGCAAAGCTTTAAAGATAGCTTGAGTAAAATTTAAGGAAGATAAATGTTGAAAAAAATTACATTATTATCGGTGCTTCCTTTTTATGCTTTTGCAGCAGGTAATGGAAGTGGCGAGTATGATATTATCCCAAGAGCAGTTAATTTTGTTTTGTTTGCTGCTATTTTATATTATTTTATAGCAACACCTTTAAAAAATTTTTACCACGGAAGAATTGCAAAAATTGCCTCTAGGATGAATGAAATACAAGAAAAACTTATTGCAAGCAAAAATCATAAATTAGAAATGATGAAAAAACTAGATTTAGCTAAGCAAGAAGCAATTAATGCAGTTGCTCTTGCAAAAAAAGAAGCAGAAATCATTACAGATAAAATAGAAGTTGAAACAAAAATGGAGATTAAGGCTTTAGAAAAAACTTATGAAGAGCATAAAGAATATGAAATAAGAAGAATGGAAAAAGAAGTTGTGCAAGCGGTTTTAGAAGAAATTTTTGAAGATCAAAGTTTACAGCTTCAGCAAAAAGAAATTTTAAATATCATGATGAAAAAGGTGTCTTGATGGAAAGTGTAATTGCAAAAACCTATGCAAAAGCTATATTAGAAAGAAAAGATTTTGAAAATTTTTATTCAAATTTATTACAACTTAGTTCAGCTTTTGCTTCTGATAAATTTGTAAGTATTTTAAATGCTTATGAGCTTAAACAAGAAAAAAAATTAGATTTTATACTTTCTTTATTAGATAATCCAAGTGATGCTTTTAAAAATTTTATGAGCTTAGTTGTTGGCAACAATAGAGAGATGTTAATTCCAAGCATTACTAAAGAATTGAGTGAACAAAAAGCATTAAAAGAAAATGAATTTTTAGGGCAAGTTTATTCAAAAGAAAAATTAAGTGAAGAAGAAATTAAAAATTTAGAAGAAAAACTTAGTCTTAAATTCAACGCAAAGATTAGATTAGATAGTAAAATAAGTGATAATGACAGTGTAAAAATTAGCTTAGATGGACTTGGTTATGAAATTTCATTTTCAATGCAAAGCTTAAAAGCTAAAATGAATGAATATATATTAAAAGCAATTTAAGGAGACTTGATGAAATTTAAAGCAGATGAAATTAGTTCTATTATAAAAGAAAGAATTGAAAAATTTGATTTTAATCTTGAAATAGAAGAAACTGGTAAGATTATTTCAGTTGCTGATGGTGTTGCTAAGGTTTATGGTCTTAAAAATGCTATGGCCGGTGAGATGGTTGAATTTGAAAATGGCGAAAAGGGAATGGTGCTTAACCTTGAAGAATCAAGTGTTGGTATTGTTATTTTAGGAAAGGGACTTGGCTTAAAAGAAGGAAGTTCTGTAAAAAGATTAAAAAAACTTCTAAAGGTTCCAGTTGGTGATGCGTTGATAGGCCGTGTTGTAAATGCTTTAGGTGAGCCAATTGATGCTAAGGGAGCGATTGAAACAAGTGAATATCGCTTTGTAGAAGAAAAAGCAAAAGGTATTATGGCTAGAAAAAGTGTTCATGAACCATTACATACGGGTATTAAAGCTATTGATGCTTTAGTTCCAATTGGTAGAGGACAAAGAGAGTTAATTATTGGTGATAGACAAACGGGTAAAACTACTGTTGCAATAGATACAATTATTAGTCAAAAAGGTAAAGATGTTATTTGTATTTATGTGGCAATTGGTCAAAAACAAAGCACAGTGGCTCAAGTAGTTAAAAAGCTTGAAGAATACGGCGCAATGGATTATAGTATAGTAGTAAATGCAGGTGCTTCAGATCCTGCTGCATTGCAATATCTTGCTCCATATACAGGTGTAACTATGGGTGAGTATTTTAGAGATAATTCAAGACATGCGTTGATTGTTTATGATGATTTGAGTAAGCATGCTGTTGCTTATCGTGAAATGTCTTTGATTTTGCGTCGTCCTCCGGGTCGTGAAGCTTATCCAGGGGATGTATTTTATTTACATTCAAGATTGCTTGAAAGAGCAAGTAAATTAAGTGATGAGCTTGGCGCAGGAAGCTTAACAGCATTACCTATTATTGAAACTCAAGCAGGGGATGTTTCAGCTTACATCCCAACCAATGTTATTTCAATTACCGATGGTCAAATTTTCTTAGAGACAGATTTGTTTAACTCAGGTATTCGTCCTGCGATTAATGTTGGTTTATCTGTATCTCGTGTTGGCGGTGCTGCACAAATTAAAGCAACAAAACAAGTTTCAGGTACCTTGAGACTTGACTTAGCTCAATATAGAGAATTGCAAGCTTTTGCGCAATTTGCAAGTGATTTAGATGAAGCAAGTAGAAAACAACTTGAGCGTGGACAAAGAATGGTTGAAGTTCTAAAGCAACCTCCATATTCTCCGCTTTCAGCTGAAAATCAAGTAGTGATGATTTATGCGGGAACTAAAGGATATTTAGATGATATAGCAGTTTCTAAAATTGGAGAATTTGAAGCAGCTTTATATCCATTTATTGAAGCTAAATATCCAGAAATTTTTGAGCAAATTAGAACCAAAAAGGCTTTAGATAAAGATTTAGAAGAAAAATTAGCTAAAGCATTGAGTGAGTTTAAAGCAAACCACATATAAGGTTTTTAAATGTCTAATTTAAAAGAAATTAAAAGAAAAATAAAAAGTGTTCATAATACACAAAAGACAACTAATGCTATGAAGCTTGTCTCTACTGCCAAATTAAGAAAGGCAGAAGAGGCAGCTAAAAAGTCAAAAGTTTTTGCTCAAAAAATTGATGAAGTTTTATCTGAAATTGCTTTCAAGATTAATCAATACGAAGGACTTGATGATAAACTTCCGTTTTTTAGAAAAAAAGACAATATTGAGAAAATGGATATTATTTTCATTACTGCTGATAAAGGTTTATGCGGTGGTTTTAACATTAAAACTATTAAAACAGTAAATGAAATGCTTGAAGATTGTAAAGCAAAAAAAATCAAAGTAAGATTAAGAGCTATTGGTAAAACAGGTATAGAGTATTTTAATTTTCAAAATATTGAAATTTTAGAAAAATATTTAGACACAAGCTCTAGCCCTGATTATGAAAAAGCTTGTGCTATTATTGAAAATGCAGTTGATGATTTTATAAATGAAGTTACAGATAAGGTTGTAATTGTACATAATGGCTATAAAAATATGATTTCACAAGAAATTCGTATTAATGAATTATTACCAGTGCAAGCTATTGCGAGCAAAGAAGAACAAGAGTCTCAATCTTTAATGGATTTAGAACCTGAAGATGAAGAAATTTTAAATGATTTATTAAAAACTTATTTTGAATATAATATGTATTTTTCTTTAGTTGATTCTTTGGCGGCTGAGCATAGTGCAAGAATGCAAGCTATGGATAATGCAACCAATAATGCAAAAGCTAGAGTTAAACAGCTCAATTTAGCTTATAATAAAGCAAGACAAGAATCTATTACCACCGAATTGATAGAAATTATCAGTGGTGTTGAGTCAATGAAATAAATTTAGGAGTGATGATGCAAGGTTTTATTTCTCAAGTTTTAGGACCAGTGGTTGATGTTGAATTTAAAGAGTATCTTCCACAAATTAACGAAGCTATAATCGTAAATTATGAATTAGAAGGAAAAGAATGCAAGCTAGTGCTTGAAGTAGCTGCGCATTTGGGTGATAATAAAGTAAGAACTATCGCTATGGATATGACTGATGGTCTTGTTAGGGGTTTAACGGCTGTTGCGACTGGAAACCCAATTAGCGTTCCAGTGGGCGAAAAAGTACTTGGAAGAATTTTTAATGTAACAGGTGATTTGATTGATGAGGGCGAAGAGATCAATTTTGATAAACATTGGTCAATCCATAGAGATCCACCTCCATTTGAAGAGCAAAGTACAAAAAGTGAAATTTTTGAAACAGGTATTAAGGTAGTTGATTTGTTAGCTCCTTATGCAAAAGGTGGTAAAGTAGGACTTTTTGGTGGTGCAGGTGTTGGTAAAACCGTTATTATTATGGAGTTAATCCACAATGTTGCATTTAAACATAGCGGTTATTCTGTTTTTGCAGGTGTTGGTGAAAGAACTCGTGAGGGTAATGATCTTTACAATGAAATGAAAGAAAGTAATGTTTTAGATAAAGTTGCATTATGTTATGGTCAAATGAATGAACCACCAGGAGCAAGAAATCGTATTGCTTTAACAGGTCTTACTATGGCTGAGTATTTTAGAGATGAAATGGGACTTGATGTATTGATGTTTATTGATAATATCTTTAGATTTTCACAATCAGGTTCTGAAATGTCGGCACTTTTAGGAAGAATTCCTTCAGCTGTTGGCTATCAACCAACTTTAGCTAGCGAAATGGGTAAATTTCAAGAAAGAATTACTTCAACTAAAAAAGGTTCTATTACTTCAGTTCAAGCAGTTTATGTGCCAGCAGATGATTTAACAGACCCTGCTCCTGCAACTGTTTTTGCGCATTTAGATGCAACTACGGTTTTAAATAGATCAATTGCTGAAAAAGGTATTTATCCAGCTGTTGATCCGCTTGATTCTACTTCAAGAATGCTTGATCCACAAATTATTGGTGAAGAGCATTATAAAGTAGCGCGTGGAGTACAATCAGTACTTCAAAAATACAAAGATTTGCAAGATATTATTGCTATTTTAGGTATGGATGAATTGAGTGAAGAAGATAAATTGATCGTTGAAAGAGCAAGAAAAATTGAAAAATTCCTATCTCAACCATTCTTCGTTGCTGAAGTATTTACAGGAAGTCCTGGTAAATATATTAGTTTAGAAGATACAATAGCAGGTTTTAAAGGTATTTTAGAAGGAAAATATGACCATTTACCTGAAAATGCTTTCTATATGGTAGGTGGAATTGATGAAGTTGTTGAAAAAGCAGAAAAACTTAAGGCTTAATAATGGATAATTTAATACATATAGAGGTGGTAACGCCTCTTGGTATGATTTACAATGATAATGTAAAATCTATTGTTCTTCCTGGAAGTGAAGGTGAATTTGGTGTTTTAAAAGGACATGCATCTTTAATTTCTTCTTTAAGGGCAGGGATTATAGATATAGAAAAATCAGATTCTACCCATGAGTTAGTTGCTATTGATTCAGGTCATGCAAAAGTTTCTGAAACGAAAGTAAGCGTTTTAGCAAAAGGTGCTGTGTGGGTTGGAGGAAATAGTGATAGTGAAATAGCAAAAAGATTAGCAGATGCAAAAGATTTAATCAAATCTATGAGTAGTGATAGTGTTGCTTTAGCTTCTACTTTTGCTAAGATGGATAATAATGTAAGGCAAAAATAGTGGATTTTCAATCAATTTTTCATTTTTTTGAAAATACAAGCTTAATTACTTATATTGTATTGGTTTGGCTTTCGGTGTATTTTATACTTAGTTTTAGTATTTTATTTTCAAGATTAATGCTTATTAATAAATGGATGCAAGATGAAAGTCAGGCTTTAGAAGCTTTGATGAGAGGAGAGAGAGATTTAAGCCAAAGTGCATCAATTTTAAAAAAATGTATTGAGATCGATGAAACTAAGATGAATATTTATAAAAATTCTGTTGAAAAAAAAGCTACAATTGGATTAACTTGGCTTAGTATTATTGCTTCAACCTCTCCTTTTATAGGTCTTTTTGGTACAGTTATTTCTATACTTGAAACTTTTGGTGGTTTAGAAATGCAAAATTCTTTGAGTATTATTGCGCCAAAAATTAGTGAAGCTTTGGTAGCTACAGGTTGTGGAATTTTAGTGGCAATTCCTGCATATAGTTTTCATTTGATTATCAAACGCAAAGCTTATGAACTAATTAATATTTTAGATAGTGAGATAAAAGTATTAGTAAGTTCAGCAAAGGTTTAATTGATGTTTTTAGAAGAAAAACCCGAACTAAATATTACACCTTTAGTGGATATTATGCTTGTATTGCTTGCTATTTTAATGGTAACAGCACCAAGTATTACATATGAAGAAAAAGTTCAACTTCCTCAAGGTTCACAAAAAACTTCAAGTGCTCCAAATATCAAAAGTTTAATTATAACAATTAATGCAAAAAAAGAAATTTTTATAGGAAAAGATAAATTTAATTTTTTAAGTTTTGCGGATAATATGAATGCATTAAAAGTGCAATATAATACTCAAGAAACAGTTTTCATTAGAGCGGATAAGAATTTAAAATATGATGATGTAATGAGTGTTTTAAGAACAATGAAGCATTTGGGTTTTCAAAAAGTTGCTTTGCAAACTGAGTAAAAAATGGAAGAAAATTCTACATATAATTTTAAAGCTTTTACTTATGCGATTTTAGTTTATTTTTTTGTTGTTTTTTTAGTATTTTTTAAGTTAGTCGAATATAAGCCAAAAGCTATTGAATATACCATTGATCCCAATAGTTTTATTAATATAGAACTTGGAGATAGTATAAATCAAAATCAAGTAAATATGATACAAGAGCTACAAAAGGAAAATTTGCAAAGTTTATTTGAAGAGAATCTTTTGCAAAAATACACTACAAATAAAAATGTTAATACTCAAAATGTAGAACAACAAGCTAGTGTTTTCAATGAGTTATTTGGCAAAATAGAAGACTATCAAGAAGAAAAAACTACAAAAGTACAATCTTCAATGCCATCGAAAAAACCTACTTTTACTCAAAGAGAAAAAATCAATGATTTTTCTAAGCAATTAAATGAAAATCTACAAATTAATCAAGAACTAGGACAATCTGTTATAGAACAAAAAATAGGAGTTTATGATCAATTTTTAGGTGCTGTTAGAAAACATCTTGAAGATAGATGGAGAATATACAATCCTAGTGGTAATTTAAGTATAGAAGTAGAATTTGTAATTGATAATAACGGATATTTTTATTTGTTAAGTACCACTAGCGCACATAGTGATAATTTTGATAAAAAGGCAAAAGAATTTTTACAAAATTTAGAAGGAAAATACATAACTTTACCTCCAAATGGTAAAATAAGAAAAATTAAAATGAAACTTAGTGATATAATTGAGTTTAAAACGGAGAAGTGATGAGAAAAATATTAGCGTTTTTATTTTTTTGTTCAGTATTATTTGGGCAAGATGCGACAATATCTGTTGTAAATAAAGGTATGCAATTACCTAAAATTTATATTAAAGATCAATCAAGATTGAATGATTTAGATCTTAAAAAAAGCTTTTATAATATGCTTGTTAATGATATAAAAGTGAGTTCAAATTTTGAATTAACTCAAGATGAAAAACAAGGTGATTATATTTTTTCTTATGTTTTAAATAAAAATGGTAAGCTTTTGGATATTGATGTTGAAATTTTAGCTGCAAATGAAACAAAAACGAGATTTTATGAGCAAATTCTTTCCATTGAAGAATATCCATTTTTAGCACATAGAAGTGTCGCTCAAATGAATAGAAAATTAGGTTTTGCACCGGTTGATTGGATGGATCATAAAATTTTAATAGCTAGGACTCAAGGTAATAAGCAAAGTGATATTTTGTTAGCAGATTATACTTTAACTTATCAAAAGATATTAATATCAAAAGGTTTAAATTTATTTCCCAAATGGGCAAATAAAGAACAAGATGCATTTTATTTCACTGCTTATGAAGATGAAATTCCAACACTTTATAAATATAATATGAAAAATAAAAACATCACAAAAATCATTGCCAGTAAGGGTATGATGGTTGCTTCTGATGTTAGCAATGATGGTAAAAAAATTTTACTTACTATGGCGCCAAAAGATCAGCCAGATGTGTATTTGTATGATACAGATACAAAAGATTTAAAACAGATTACAAATTATATGGGTATTGATGTAAATGGCAATTTTGTAGATGATGATAAAAAAATCGTATTTGTATCAGATCGTTTAGGTTATCCAAATATTTTTATGCAAAATTTAGATTCTAATTTAACAGAACAAGTAGTTTTTCATGGTAAAAATAATTCTTCAGTTTCTACCTATAAACATTATATGGTTTATTCTAGCAGGGAGGTAAATCAAAGTGGGGTTTTTAATCTTTATTTAATGTCAACCCAGAGTGATTATATAAGACAACTCACTGCAAATGGTAAAAATCTTTTTCCAAGATTTTCAAGTGATGGAGAAAGTGTAGTATTTATTAAATATTTAGGTTCACAAAGTGCCTTAGGAGTCATTAGAATTAATGCAAATAGGGCTTTTCATTATGGTTTAAAGGTGGGTAAAATTCAATCAATTGATTGGTAAAATATCAAAATTGTATTTTTTTTGTTATAATTAAACATGATTTTTAAATAAAAAAGGGGAAAAGCAATGAAAAAAATCATTTTTGCTTCAATTACTGCGTTTGCTGTTATTGTAAGTGGTTGTGCTACAAAAAATACTAGTGTAAGCAGTTCAAGTAGTGTAGATGGATCAAAAGGTAGTGGTGGTTCTGATAGATTTGAAAATCTTGAATCTTTAAATTCTATTACAAATGTGTATTTTGATTTTGATAAATTTAATGTTAGAAAAGATATGCAAAAAGTTGTTGCAGATAATGCTGAAATTTTCAACAAAGAAGCTGCGAATGCTGCAATTGTAGTTGAGGGAAACTGCGATGAATGGGGAACTGATGAATATAATCAAGCTCTAGGTTTAAAAAGAGCTAAAGCTGTTAAAGAATCTTTAGTAGCTCAAGGTGTTAGCGCAGATAGAATAAGCGTAAAAAGTTATGGAGAAACTAATCCTGTATGTACTGAAAGAACAAAAGCTTGTGATGCGCAAAATCGTCGTGCAGAATTTAAATTATCAAAATAAGTTTTAAATAAATGAAAATCAAATTATTATCAGTAGCTCTTTTAGGAGCTACTTTTTTATACGCTGAAATTTCAGCATTTGATGCAGGAAAAGTAGATACAAAAACACCTTATGGCTTAACTCAAAATGAAAAATTACAATACGAAAATCAAGAACGCTTAAAAGCTTTAAATGAATATTATACTAATTTGACTAGTAAGATAAATACTGCTGTAGAAAATATAGAAGGTTTACAAAGTGTAACCGAGGGTTTAAATGCTCAATATTCTAAAGCAAATACAAAATTACTTTCACTAGAAGAAAACTATCAAAATTTTGATGCAAATATCACAAAAGAAATTCAAAATTTAAGAGCTTATGTAGAAGAAAATAGGCAAATTCAAGAAAAAAATCACCAAGAAATTCAAAAAGTATTGAGCGAAATAACAACTTTGATCAATAAAATTAATGATGATTATGTTTCTAAAGAAGATATGAACCAAACCATAACTTTTTTTCAATCGGAAATAGCTAGAGTGCAAAATCAAACAAATAATATCCAAGTTGTTCCTATTGCTAGCGAAAGCAATAAAACACAAGAAGTCATTAAAGAAACAAATACGACTTTGGAAAAAGAAATTGTTCAAGCGAAAGATGATAGTTGGAAAAAACTGCAATCTAGCGAAATTTTAAAAAAAGCTATTGATGAAACCAATAAAAATCAATTTGATGATGCAAAAGAAAAATTTGAGCATTTAATTAGTATCCATTATAAACCTGCTAGATCTACTTTTTGGCTTGGAGAGATAAGATATAAACAAAAAGATTATGCAGGCGCTTTGGGATTTTACAAAAAAAGTTCTGCTATAAGCACCAAGGGTGATTATGTGCCAAAATTACTTTATCATACGGCTATTAGTTTAGATAAAGTTGGGGATCCAAAAAGTGCTAATAAATTTTACAAAGCTTTAAAGACAGCTTATCCTGATAGTCCTGAAGCAAAAGTTTCGCCAGATAGAAAATAAAAAAGGAGATAAAATGGCTATAGAAAAAAATAGTGTAGTTTCAATGTTTTATGAGTTAAAAGATGCAAACACAAATGAAGTTTTAGAATCAAATATTTATGCTGAACCTATTTCTTTTATTTTAGGTAAGGGTCAAATTTTAGAAGGACTAGAAGAGGAAATTCAAAAACTTGATGCCCCATGTAATGCCGATATTGTGATAAAAAAAGAAAATGCTTTGGGTGAATATGATGCAAATGCATTGCAAACTTTACCAAAAGAACAATTTGCAGGGATTGATTTGCAAGTTGGTATGGAGCTTTTTGGCGAAGGCGAAGATGGTAATACAGTAAGAGTAATTGTTAGAGAAATTACTGAGAATGAAGTTACTATTGATTATAATCATGCTTATGCAGGAAAAGACTTGTTATTTTCAATTAATATTGTAGATGTTAGAGTTGCAAGTGAAGATGAAATTTTAACAGGAATTATTGCAGGTAGCAGAAGTTGTGGATGTGGTGGTGGAGGACATCATCATGATCATCATCACGGACATGGTGGTGGTGGATGTTGTGGTGGCCACGGACATGGTGGTGGCGGTTGCTGCGGTGGACACTAATGAATAGTGCATTTATTTTCCCAGGCCAAGGCTCTCAAAGTGTTGGTATGGGGCTTAGTTTTTATGAGAATTCACTTAAAGCAAGAGAATTATTAGATTGTGCAAGTGATTATTGTAAAATTGATTTTAAAAATTTGCTTTTTAAAGAAAATGAAAATTTAAATAAAAGTGAATTTACACAAATGGCCATAGTGTTAAACTCACTAATGGCTTATGAAGCTTTAAAAGAGCAAGCTAGTATAGAAGCTAAGTATAGTTTAGGCCATTCACTAGGAGAATTTAGTGCTTTAGCGACTCAAGGTGCATTTGACTTTTTAGATGTTATAGCACTTGTTAACAAGCGTGGCCAATTTATGCAGGAGGATTGCTCTAAAATCGAAGCTGGTATGATGGTGGTTTTAGGACTTGAAGATAAAGTAATAGAAGAACTTTGTCAAAAGGCATTAAGTGAGCAAAAAAGTATTTTTGCAGCTAATTATAATTGTGAAGGACAGATTGTAGTAGCGGGCTTAAAGCCTGATTTAGCTTCTTATGAGAGTGAGTTTAAGAATGCAGGAGCCAAAAGAGCTATGCTTTTGAATATGAGTGTTGCAAGCCATTGTCCATTATTAAAAAATGCGTCTTTAAAACTTACAAAAGAACTAGAGCTTGTGTTAAAAGATGATTTTAAAAGTGTAGTTTCAAATGTAAATGCAAAAATATATAGTGATAAAACTCAAGCTTTAACACTTTTAAGCGAGCAACTTATAAAGCCTGTTCTTTATAAACAAAGCATTAAAACAATAGACAATGAAGTGGATTTTTATATAGAATTTGGTGCGAGCGTGCTAAAGGGCTTAAATAAAAAAATCACTCAAAAAGAAACTTATGCTTTAAGTAAAATAGAAGATATTGATGAAATTCTAAAGGTGATTAAATGAAAATAGCTATTTTAGGAGCTATGCCCGAAGAGGTTACTCCTTTACTCGAAACATTAAAAGAATATCAAACAATTGAATATGCAAATAATACTTATTATATTGCAAAATACAAAAATCATGAATTAATCATCGCTTATTCTAAGATAGGGAAAGTAAATTCCACTCTTAGCGCGACTATTATAATAGAAAAATTTAAAGCTGAACTTATGCTTTTTACAGGAGTGGCTGGTGCTTTTAATCCTAGTTTGGAAATAGGGGATTTAATCTATGCTACAAAATTAGCTCAATATGATTTAGATATTACAGCTTTTGGACATCCGCTTGGTTATGTTCCTGGTAATGAAATTTTTATAAAAACAGATGATAAGCTTAATAATCTTGCCATAGAGGTTGCTAAAGAACTTGGTGTTAAATTACAATCAGGTATTATCGCTACGGGTGATGAATTTATTTGTGATGAGAATAAAAAAGCAAAAATTAGAGAAATTTTTAATGCAGATGCTTGTGAAATGGAAGGAGCTAGTGTGGCTTTGGTATGTGATGCTTTAAAAATTCCATGTTTGGTTTTAAGGTCAATGAGTGATAAGGCAGGTGAAAAAGCTGAATTTGACTTTGATGAGTTTGTAGAAAAATCCGCTAAAATTTCAGCTAATTTTGTTTTAAAAATTTGTGAGAAATTATGATAAATCTTAGCAAAAGACTAATCAGAGAAGTTGCAAAAGCAAATGCCAAGTTTTCCTTAATAGGAGATAATGATAAAGTTTTATTAGGACTTAGTGGCGGGAAAGACTCTCTAGCTCTAGCTCATCTTTTAAAGCGTATGCAAGCACATGCACCTTTTAAATTTGAACTTAAAGCAGTAACTTTAAGTTATGGCATGGGTGAAGATTACACCAAACTTCATAATCACTGCAAAGAACATGGTATTGACCATGAGGTTATTGATTCTAATATTTATGAAATTTCAGGTGATACCATTAGAAAAAATTCAAGCTTTTGTAGCTATTTTTCAAGAATGAGGCGTGGTGCTTTATATACTTACGCCTTAGAAAATGGTTTTAATAAATTAGCCATAGCTCATCATTTAGATGATGCAGTAGAGAGTTTTTTTATGAATTTCATTTATAATGGTGCTCTTAGAAGTTTAGCGCCAAAATATAAAAGTAAAAGAGGTATAGAAGTCATCCGTCCTTTGATTTTTGTAAGAGAAAGACAATTAAGGGAAAATGCTATTAATAATGAATTAGAAGTAATTGGTAATGAATTTTGTCCTGGTATGAAATTAAGTGAAAAAAATGTAAAATTTCCTCATGCTAGAGAAGAAGCTAAACAGCTTTTAGCAAATTTAGAAAAAGAAAATCCAAAATTATTTACGAGCTTAAAAACTGCATTTGAAAATATCCACACGGATAGTTTTTTCATGGTTAAGGATAATGACTAAACTTTTAATTATAGTTGATTATCAAAATGATTTTATCGGTGGTAGCTTAGGTTTTGAAAAAGCTACCAAGATAAAAGATAATATTCTTACTCTTTTAAAAAATCATCAAGGTGATGTTGTTTTTACTTTTGATACGCATGATGAGAATTATTTAAAAACCCAAGAAGGAAAAAAACTGCCTATTTATCATTGTATTAAAGATACTTTTGGTTGGCAAATGCCAAGCGATTTTGATGTGTATTTAAAAAATGCAAAAAAAATCTTTTATAAGAATGCTTTTGGTAGTTTAGAATTGGCTAATTTTTTAAAACAAAATCATTATGAAAGTATAGAATTTTGTGGCTTGGTTTCGCATATTTGTGTATTTAGTAATATTATTTTAGCTCAAAGCGCCACTCCTAATTCTAAAATTATTTTACATAAAAATGCTACTGCAAGTTTTAATGAATCTTTAGAAAATAGTGCTTATGAAATTTTACAAGCTTATGGTATAGAGCTTTTATAGATGCAAGGCTTTATTTTGCACACTCAGAGCGTAAAAGATGAGGATTTGATTGTTTATCTTTTAAGTGCCAAAAAAGTTATTAAAAGTTATAGATTTTACGGAATGAGACATTCTAATATTCTAAATGGATATAAGATTGATTTTGAACTTGAAGAAAGTTCTAGATTTTTACCGCGCTTAAAAGATGTTTTACACATTGGATTTTCTTGGGTTTTAGATAGAGAAAAAATGTTTTTTTGGCAAGAATTTATCAGGCTTTTTTATTGGCATTTAAAAGATGTTGAGGAGATTGATAGTTTTTATTTTGAGCTTTTAGAAGATTGCGCTAAGCGTTTTGAAAAACAAGATTGTAAGCGTGTGACTGTGGATGCTTATTTAAAGATTCTAAACTTTGAAGGGCGCTTGCATAAGGATTTTGTTTGCTTTTTATGCGATGAGTGTATAAAAGAAGATGTTGTATTGGTAAGGGCTTTTTTGCCTGCGCATAAAAAATGTGCTTTTGGCTATGAGTTTAAAACTAAAGATCTTGTGAGGTTTTATGAAAATTTTAATTCATCGCATTTTAGCGATGAATATATTGATAATTTATATAAAATCATTAAAGAGGGTTTTTAAGAGTAATATCATACATCATAATAGCCTCTTGTCTTAATTTTGCGATGATATTTGCACTATCAATATGTGTATTTTTTATAATAGCTTCCTTGCTATTTTTAATATCTTCAAGCAAATTTCCAAGTTGTTTTTGGGAGCTTTGTAAGCAAGTGCTTATACATTTTGGTTGTGTTTGTTGTAAAACTTGCTCGAAATTTAAACTTTGATTGTTAAGCTTTGAAGCATGTGCTGCTAGATTATTTGCACTTGTTCTAATGCCACCTAATGCTTTGTAAATCCCTTTTGAATTGATATGAGCTGCCATGAACCTTCCTTGTTTTATGGTATCTCTTCATTCATATTGCTTAGAAATTTACAAGCAAAAATCATTCCTTATTGAAAAATTCTTGCATATATTTTCGCATAATTTCTGCATCATTAATGCGATTAACACAATCTCTAAAATTTGAAGCATCTTCATAGCCTTTAGAATATTCATGTAAGTGCTTTCTAAATATGCTTATACCTTGTTCTTTGTAATGTTTTAGCATTTCTTCAAAATGCGTAAAGATGATTTTGTTTTTTAAAGTTTTATCGATTTTTTTGCTAGTTTTTACCTCGTGAAATATCCAAGGTTTTCCTATGCTTGCACGCCCTATCATCAATGCATCACAATTTGTTATTTTAAAAACTTCTTTAGCATTTTCTGTGCTAATATCGCCATTTGCAACTAAAGGAATTTTGATATTTTCTTTAGCTAAAGCTATAGCTTCATAATCAGAATTTCCACTATACATTTGTTTTCTAGTGCGACCATGCATACTGATAAAATCTACCCCAGCATTTTCACATGCTTTAGCAATGATAATAGGATCTTTTTTTTCAAACCCTAATCTTACTTTGACACTAGTTAGCTTTTTATTGCTTGTTTTTTTGATAAGTTCTAAAATTCTTTGCAATTTATCAAGATCTTGCAAAAGAGCACTACCTGCACATTGTTTTATAACTTTATTTACAGGACAGCCGCAATTAAAATCAATCCCATCTATAAAATCAAAACGATTTAATATTTCTACCGCTCTTTGAATCACACTTTCATCCGAGCCTGCAATTTGAACTATATAAGGATTCTCAAGTTCAGCTTTTTCTAACATTTTAAGAGTTTTTGAGCTTTCATACACTAAAGCATTAGAACTTATCATCTCACTAATTGTTACATCAGCCCCAAATTGTTTAACTAAATTTCTCAAAGGTAAGTCTGAAAAACCTGCCATAGGAGCTAAAAACAAAGGTTTTTTACTAAAATCTATCATTGTATAAATTTTTCAAGTTCTATTTTTTTATTATGTTCTCTTAAAAAGAGCAAGAGTCTAAAATCCTTATGTTCGTTTTGATCATTTCCTAATTCATTAAGCAATTCATCATACATACCAAATTCTGCTAAAGTATAAAGATAAGCTCTTAAAGCTTGAGAATGACTATCTTTTAACTTTTTAAATAAAGCAATTAATATTTGAGGCTCTATTTTTTTACAAAGTATTTTTGTGCATTGTAAATATGACTTATCATCTAAGGTATTCATGCTAAGCAAAACTTCGATTTCAGCATGATTTAATTCCAAATTTTCTTTTTCAAATCTATCTAAAAGTAATAAAATATCATCTTGATTTTTTTGTATTTTTAGTGTTTTAATTTGGCTATAAGGTGCATTATCTAATACCATTTTATAAGCAAAATTTTCTAATTCATTTGTCAGAGTTTCTTTATTTTTAATAAAAGAAAAAGCATAGTCGCTATCTTTTTGGAAGTGATTTTTTTCATTTAAAATGAAAATTTCATTATGTGGATCGAGTTTGTATTTTTTTAATTCCACAAATTCCTTTTTGTCTAACTGCTCTAAAATATTTATAATATCATCTATTTTTGTATTTTGATTTTTTTCTTTAAAATAAAGAGCTTGAGTGTTTTTGGCTATATCTTGAAATTCTTGAGTTTTAAATTTAATTTTGCTTATTTTTTTCAAAAATACATCAATTAAAAAATTTTCATAATTTTTGCTGTCTTTAATAAGATTTTTGTATTGTAAATGTTTTAAAAAGCCATAAAAACTCATATGCAATAAAGCTAAAACCATCAAAATAAATGCAGGTAAAATTACCCATAAGCTGATAGGTAAATTTAGCTCAAAAGTAGAAATTGTGAAAGTGTAATTTCCCAAATTTAGATTATAAACTAAGACTGCTACGATTAAAAGATAAACTAAACTTGCAAAGAAAAATAATTTTACTTTCATAATTCTTTCCTTTTTTCTAAGTTTTCACGACAATTTATACAATATTTTGCGTGAGGTTTTACTTTGAGTCTTTCAGGATGTATATCTTCATCACAATACTCACAAATTCCATAAGTATTGTTATCTATTTTGCTTAATGAATGTTTAATTTCTTCTAATTCTGTTTTTAAATTTTCGTTGATTTTTAAGTCAATATGTGAGCTGTTGTCAATTTGTTGTAAATCAACTTCATCTCTTGGTTCACTATCTTGCAGATCATGGATATTGTCTATATTACCTTGAAGTTCTTGTAAAATTTCTTTTTGTCTTTGAAGTAATATATTTTTAAATTCCTCAAGATTTAACTCTTGCATAAATGCTCCTATTTGTGGTATGGATGATTTGTATTAATGCAAAATGCACGATAAATTTGTTCTAAAAGCATAGTTTTAGCAAATTTATGCACTAAAGTCATTTTGCTAAGAGCTATGCTTGTATGCATTTGTGCGATGAATTCTTTTTCAAGGCCATAAGCACCGCCTATAAAAAAAGAAATTTCATTTTTATCTTGTAATAATTTAGCAAATTCTATACTTGTAAGCTCTTTACCCTTTTCATCTAAAGCTATGCAAAAACCTTTTTTATAAGGATTTAGCGCGTTTGTATAAGATTTTTTTGCTTCTATGGTATTGGTATTTTGTGCTAAATTAATTTTATTGTTAAAAATACAAATATCATTAAAATTGCAAAATTTTTTGATGAGCTTGGTGTAGTGCTCATCTATTTTACTAAATTCATTATTATTGTTTTTTTGAATGCTTAAAAGATTAATATGCATTTTTAATTTTTAGAAAAAAATCTTAAAAAATCTGCTATAAATTTTTTATGTTCACTTCTTTCTACAATCGCATCAATTAATCCATGTTCAAGTAAAAATTCGGCCTTTTGAAAGCCTTCTGGTAAATCAGCACCTATAGTTTGTTTGATAACTCTAGCTCCTGCAAAGCCTACTAGGGCACCAGGTTCAGCCATAATGATATCTCCAAGCCAAGCAAACGATGCGCTCACTCCACCCATAGTTGGATCAGTTAAGACAGAAATATAGGGAAGCTTTTCTTCTGCTAATAGCTTTAATGCTGCACTTGTTTTGCTCATTTGCATTAAAGAATAAGTGCTTTCTTGCATTCTAGCTCCACCGCTTGCGCTCACTATAACAACAGGAGTTTTTCTCTCAATTGCTCTTTCAATAGCTCTAAGAATTTTTTCACCTTCTACTGAGCCCAAACTTCCACCCATGAAAGAAAAATCAAAAACAACTAATTGAGTTTTAATGCCATCTATATTGCACTCGCCGCTTATTATAGCGCTTTTTCTCCCTGTTTTTTCTTCATTTTCTGCTAATCTTTTTTTATATGATTTACTATCAACAAATTTAAGCGGATCAATCGCATGTAAATCTTTATCCATTTCTACAAAAGTATCTTCATCGCTAAGTAGCTCGATGCGTTTTAAAGGATTTAATCTCATATGAAAATTACATTTAGGACAAACATTATAACAAGTTTCTATTTCTTTATAATACATTAACGCATGACAAGAATTACATTTTACCCAGTGATTTGGAGCTTCGCTTGGAGCGGCTTGTTTGCGTCTTATACTAGAAAAAATATCTAAAAAATTCATTATCTCTACCTAAAATAAAATTTCAAAATTATAGCAAGATTTTAGTATTTTTAAAATCTTGCACCCAACATAAACTCGAATTTGCTTAAGTCGTCTTTTGAATTAGTGTTAAATGGTTTAGCAAAAACTAAATTTAAAGCACCTAGTGGGGTTAGCCACTCAAAGCCAACACCTGTGCTCCATCTTTGAATTTGACTTAAAGAACTTTCTCCTATGGCACCATAGTCAAAAAACACACTTCCTCTTAGTTTGATTCTATCAAAGATTGGAAAGCTAAGCTCTACAGAGTTAGCAAAGGCAACTGTACCACCTGTTTCATCACCCCATTCGTTTTTAGGACTCACGCTTCTTCTATCAAAACCTCTAATAGTTCCTATGCCTCCAAGGTATAATTTTTCATTGATAGGTAAATAACCTTGATCCCATACCTTATAAAAACTTGCTTTATAGCGATAAATCAAATCCCAACCTATAAATTCTTCTAAGCCTTGATAATAATTAAATTTAGTAGTAGAGCTTATAAATTCTTGATCTCCACCTAAGCCTGCATATTCAAGTGAGGTTGAAGCGATAAAACCTGATCTTGGTAGATAATAATCATCTGTATTGTTAAATACTATTGAAGGAGTGATAGAACTTTTGTAAGTTTTACCAAGTTTATATCCTTGAGCGATTAAGCGATCACTCAAATGATAAATATCACTTTGCTCAAGATTGTAAGTTAAATCTATGCTTGTATATCTTCCCAAAGTTTTACCAACACTTATATCAAAACCATAGTTTCTCTCATCATAACTATCCCATTCTAAGCGATCTGAATATAATGATCCTCCAAGAGAATAATCACTATCATTTACTCTAGGATTTCTTAAAGATATTCTACCTGAAAGTGTATCATCACCTTTGTCTATACTTACACTTCCTTTCATGCCAGAGCCTAAGATATTTGCATCAGATAATGAAGCACTAAGTAAAATTCCATCACTAGTTCCATAACCAATACCACCTGAAATAGCTCCAGTTGAAGCTTCTTTGACTTCTACTATCAAATCAATATGTGTATCATCTACTCTTTGTTCTTTAATATCTACATTTTCAAAATATGCAGTTCTTCTTAGAGCATTTCTTGAGTCTATTAAATCAGTTCTATTATAAAGATTGCCTTCGGTTAGATAAAGCTCTCTACGAATAACCCTATCAACTGTTTTAGTATTACCTGAAATTTCAACATTTCTAACATATACTTTTTCATTAGGTATGACTTTAAAAATAATCATAGCTTCATGGTTTTCTTTATCTTTTTGTATATCAGGTATAACCTGTACAAAAGCATAACCCAAATCAGCTGTCTTTGTTTCTATAGTTTTTATATCTTCTCTTAGTTTTTCTATATTAACTATTTTTCCAACACTTAATTTTAAATCATTTGCTAAAGCTTCATTTTCTTCATCACTAAAAATAGGGTTAAAAATTTTAATCCCTTTAACTTTATAAACCTCACCCTCGTTGATAAAATAAGTTAAATCAGCTTGATAAGTATCTGTATAAGTATTTAAAAAAGCAGGAGATACGCTTACATCAAGATAACCTTCTTTTAAATATACATCTGAAATTCTTGAGCTATCATTTGCAAGATCAAAGATTTTAAGCTTACCATCATTAAAGCCCCACATCCAGCCTAGGGCTTCTCTTTGTTTATTTGCTACCGCAGGTTCAATATCTGAATAACTTAAATTTTTTGCACCACTTAAATGTACTTTTTCTATGATGATATTTTCCCCACGATTTACAACAAAAGTAAGTTTTAATGAGCTTGAATTACTTAATTTTTCATCTTTGATTTCTACAACAGTGTCATAAAAACCTTTGGCTTGATAAAAAAGCTTGATTTTTTCGGCTGCGTCTTTAGCTGAATTTTCATCATATAAAATTCCAGGTTTTAAACCAACAAGACTTTCTATTTGTTTTCTATCATTACTTGCTATACCTTGAATGTCTATTTTTCCAATGGAAGGTTTTTCTATTACTTTAAAAGTTAGCACCCCATTTTTTTCTTCTACTACTATATCTTTAAAATAATTTCTATCAAAAAGGTTTTTAATTGCTGTATCTATACTAGCAGGATCGATTTTTTGTCCTATTTTTAATTTAGAAATCGCAATAGCACTTTCTTTAGAAAGTTGCGATAAGCCTTCAAATTTTATATCTTTAATCGTAGCTGCACATAAAGAACTTGAGAGTGCAAAGAAAACAAACCATTTTTTCATCATTTTACCTAAATTTTTATATACAAAATCGTTATAATACCAAAATATTTTTAACTAATGCTTTTTAAGGAAAATTTATGAAAGTAGGTATAATCGGACTTGGCTTAATAGGTGGATCTTTGGGCCTTAGCTTGAGAGAGAATAAATTAATAGATTTAGTTTGCGGATATGATATAAACAAAGAATTTGAACAAATCGCGCTAGAGCGAAAATTAATAGATAAAATTGTTTCATTTGAAGAGTTAAAAAAATGTGATGTAATTTTTTTAGCTATCCCTGTAAGAGCTATTGTAAAAATTTTAAAAGAATTTCAAGATATTTCTAAAGATTGCACTATCATTGAGCTTGGAAGTACAAAAGAAGAAATTATTAAAAATTTACCATCTGATTTACAAAGTCAATTTATCGCAGCTCATCCTATGGCAGGAACAGAAAATAGCGGTCCAAATGCAGCTATAAAAGACTTATATAAAAATGCAGTTTGTGTTTTATGTGATGTGCAAAATGCTGATCATATTCATCAAAAAAGGGCTATAGAAATTTTTTCAGATTTAGGAATGAAGCTTGTATTTATGGATAGTATCGCGCATGATCATCATGCTTCTATCATTTCACACTTACCGCATGTGATTAGTTTTTCCTTGGCAAATTTTGTGATGAAAGAAGAAAATAAAAAAAATATAGCCCACCTAGGAGGTCCTTCTTTTAAAGATATGTGTAGAATTGCAAAATCAAACCCTCAAATGTGGAGCGGTATTTTTGAACAAAACAAACAAAATTTATTAAATTCTATTGATTTATTTCAAAAAGAATTACAAGAGTGTAAAAAAATGATAGAAAAATGTGATATAAATGAACTTGAAGCTTGGATTAAAAGTGCAAATAAGTTAAGAGAAATTCTATAAAATTTTTTATAATTTACTCTTAATTTGCTAAAGCATAATATATTTTTACAAAAATTATACAATGAAAGTGGAGAATATGGTTTTTACGCGTAAAAGATCAAATAAAAAATGGATTTTTCTAGTTTTTTTAATACTTTTAGCCTTTGGGGTTTTTGTGTTAAATACAAAGCTGTTTGAAAAAAATCCTCCATTAATCCAAACAAAATCAGATATTATTTATAGCAATTTAACAGATCCTATATCTATAGAAATAAGCGATGAAAGCGTTTTAAAAGATGTTAAAGTCACACTATTTAAAGCAAATGAATTAAATGGTGAAATGCTTGTTAATGAACATGTTAAAGGTAATAAAAAAAGTGTCCATTTTGATTTAAAACTACCAAAACCAGCTTATAAAGAAAATGTTGATTCTTATAAGCTTGTAATAGAAGCAAGTGATAGTAGTTTTTGGAATTTCTTTTTAGGAAATCAAGCGCTTAAAGAAGTGAAAGTTATCATTGATACCAAAAAACCATTTGTAGAAATTTTAGACAATTCTTATCAAATCGAACAAGGTGGAGTAGGTAGTGTGGTATTTAAAGCAAGTGATGAGAATTTACAAGAAGTTTATGTCACAACTGATAAAGACAAAATTTTTAAAGCAACTCCTTATGTGAAAGAAGGATATTATGCTGCTTTGATTCCTTGGGAGGCAACCGATGAGCATTTTAGAGCTTATGTGGTGGCAGTGGATAAAGCAGGTAATGTAAACAAACAAAGAATTAGATATTATTTTACCAATAAAAAATACCGTGTATCAAATATAAAAGTAAGTGATAGATTTTTAGATGGAAAGATTGAATTTTTAGCACAAAAATATGCTCCAAAAGACAGAGAGTTAAGCAGGCTTGAAAAATTTAAATTTGTTAATGAGGACTTAAGAGCTTCTAATGAAGTTATCATTCATGATATTACGAGTAAAGTTCCTGATACTATGATTAATAATTTTAAAGTCAATCTTTTCAAGCCTTTAAAAAATGGCCAAAAAGTAGCTGATTATGCTGACCATAGATTTTATTCTTATAATAATCAAGCATTTAGTAGTTCTTATCATATGGGACTTGATTTAGCAAGCGTAAAAGAAGCGCCTATCATTAGCAATAACGATGGTGAAGTGGTATTTGTACAAGAAAATGGAATTTATGGACTAAATATTATTATTTATCATGGTTTTGGGATTTATACTCTTTATGGACATTGCACTAATGTGGATGTAAATGTGGGCGATAGAGTTAGAGCAGGTGATGTTATAGGCACTACAGGCACTACAGGCTTAGCGCTTGGAGATCATGTGCATTTTGGTGTTTTGGTGCAAGGTGTTGAAGTGCGTCCTGAGCAATGGCAAGATGCAAAATGGATAAAAGAAAATATCTATAATGTATTAGAATCAAGCAAAAAAAGAATTTTGAGTGAATAAAAATGAATCAAACAACAATAGCAAAAGAAGTTAAAGGTGTTGGTATAGGTTTGCACAAGGGTGAGCCTATTAGTATAAAATTAGAGCCATTAGAAGCTGGTAGTGGTATAGTGTTTTATAGAAGTGATTTGGGAATTTCTTATGAAGCAAAGCCTGAAAATGTCATCGATACACAAATGGCTACTGTAATAGGCGATCATAGGGGTTATGTTTCTACTATAGAACATTTAATGAGTGCGATTAATGCTTATGGTATTGATAATGTGCGTATAGTTTTAGACGCAAACGAAGCTCCTGTAATGGATGGTAGCAGTATAGGTTTTTGTATGATGCTTGAAGAAGCAGGTATAAAAGAGCTTGAAGCGGCAAAAAAAATTTTAGTGATTAAAAAAAGTGTAGAAGTAAAAGAAGGCAATAAATTTGTGCGTTTAAGTCCTACGGATATGCCTATTATAAACTATACAATCGAATTTGATAATCCTATTATAGGCAAACAAAATTATTGTTTTGAATTTAGCAAACAAAACTACATAGAGCAAATAGCAAGAGCAAGAACCTTTGGGTTTTTAAAGGATGTTCAAGCTTTAAGAGCTATGAATTTAGGTCTTGGTGGAAGCCTAGAAAATGCTGTTGTGATTGATGATAATCGTATTTTAAACCCTGAAGGTTTGCGCTTTAAGGATGAATTTGTGCGTCATAAAATTTTAGACGCTATTGGGGATTTAACCTTGCTTGGATGTAGAGTTTTTGGAGATTATACTTCTTATGCAGGTTCACACAAGCTTAATCATCTTTTAACTAAAGAACTTTTAAAAGATCCTAGTATCTATGAAGTGGTAAGCTTAGAAAAAAGCACACATAAGGTTTATGAAAAGGTTTTTGCATAAAAAAGGTTACTTTGCTTTTAAATGCCATAGCAAAACCTTTAATGCTTGGTATTTATGAAAATGATTTATTGTTAAATACCATTGAAAGTGATTTAAAAGTTAGCGAGGTTTTACCAAAAATATTGCAAGAATTACTTTCACAATATGAGTTTGAAAAGCTTATTTATGTACATGGGCCAGGTTCTTACATGGGTATAAAAATTTCTTATGTTTCTTTTGAGACATTAGCCATAGTCAAAAACATTCCTTTAAAAGCAATCAGTGCTTTTGAGTTAAATAACAACACTCCTATATCTGCAAACAAACATTTATGTTTTGTAAAAAAAGACAATGGTGAAATTATTTTAGAGAAGACACAAGCAGGAAGTTTTTTTATGCCTCAAAGTTTAAAAGGTTTAAATTTAAGCAAAGAAAATACACCTTTTTATGTTTTAGATGCAATTAATTAAGGTAAAAAATGAAAATTTTAGTTCCTGCGACAAGTGCAAATTTAGGTCCTGGTTTTGATTGTTTGGGCTTGAGTTTAAAACATTTTAATCAAACTATAGTTGAAAAATCTAAATTTTTTAGTATTAACATACATGGAGAAGGTGAAAATAATATCTATCTTAAAAAAAATAATACTTTTGTTAATATTTTTTATGAAATTTATCAAAGACTTAGCGGTAAAAAAGATAATTTTCGTTTTGTTTTTCAAAATAATATCCCTTTAGCAAGAGGTATGGGAAGTTCTTCTGCTGTAATAATTGGAGCTATTGCTTGTGCTTATGAATTAAGCGGATTTAAAGCAGATAAAAATATCATTTTAAATGAAGCTTTAAAATATGAAAATCATCCAGATAACATAGCTCCAGCAGCTCTTGGAGGTTTTGTGTGTGCATTAAATCACAATCAAAAAGTCTTAGCTATAAAAAAAGAAGTAGATAAAGACTTACAAGCTGTTATAACTATACCAAATGTAGCGATGAATACTCAAAAATCAAGAACAGTTTTAGCTAAAAAAATTAATCTAGAAGATGCTGTTTTTAATCTTTGTCATGCTTCATTTTTAACTGCTTGCTTTTTAGAGAAAAAATATGATTTATTAAAATATGCAAGTTTAGATAAACTTCATCAAAATCAAAGAATGAAACTTTTACCTGAGCTTTTTGAAGTACAAAAATTAGCTTTAGATAATAATGCTCTCATGAGCACGCTTTCAGGCTCAGGTTCGAGTTTTTTCACTCTAGCTTATAAAGATGATGCTAAACAAATCAAAGAAAAAATCAAAAATAAATTTGCTAAATTTAGAGTTGAGCTTTTAGAATTTGACGATGAGGGCTTTAAAATTTGCTAAAAATTCCAAAAAAAAGATATAATTTTGAAAAACCATATACCCATTAGAATGTGCATTGTTTGCAAAGGTCGTTATGAAAAGCAAAGTTTGCATCAATTTCAAATAAAAAATTCTCAAATTATCACTAAAGTGGAATTTGGTAGGAGTTTATATATTTGTAATCCATGTTTTGAAAAAGATGAAAAAACATTGCAAAAGGCTTTTATGAGAGCTTGCAAAGGCAATTTTTATGGCAGTATAAATCAGCAGGATTTAAAGGAGATATTTTTTAATGACAGATGTAAAGATTAGCGAAATCGCTCAAGAGTTAGGATATACTAGTAAAGAAATTATAGAAAAAGCCAATGAAATAGGCTTAGAGGATATAAAATCCCCTAACAAAAAAGTATCTTCTGAAATCGCAGAAGCGATTTATCAATATGTGCAATCAGGTGAAATACTAGATGTGGTAAAAAAAGTGGCAAAGCCTAAAAAAGAAAGTGCGACTAAAAAAACTACTACTAAAAAAGAAGAAAGCAAAAAAGAAGAGAAAAAAACTACTAAAAAAGAAACAAAAACTCCTGTTAAAACAACAAATGAAAAGAAAGAAGAAAGTAAAAAAGAAGAAAAGCAACCTGAAAATCCTATTAAAAATGAAGCATTAGAGGAAAAAAAAGAAGAAATTAAATTCGATGAAAAACTAGGCTCTAATTTAAATTTAGCTAAAAGAAGAGGTTTAGTTATCGTTAAAAAGAAAAAAGAAGAAAGCAAAGAAAACCAAATAAACAATGAAGAAAAATCTAATATACAAAATACTCAAGGCTTGAGCCTTAGTATGATTTTTTCAAATTCAGATGAGAATTTAAAAAGAAAGAAAAAAGAAAAGAAAAATCATCCTGTAGCAAGTAAAAAAGAAAACACTACTAAAATGGATCTTTTAGGAGATAAAGACTTTGCTGATATTTCTTTAGAAGATGACGATATGGTAGTTTTACCTGATTTTAGTGTAAAAGAAAACAAACCAGCACAACCAGCAAACAAAAAACAACCAAATATCTTAAAGCAATCTTTAAATAACTCTATCAACCCATTTGGCGAGGGTGGTATACAAAGAAGAAGTCGTAAAAAACCACCTAAAAAGGTAGAGAAAAAAGAAAGTGAAGCTATAACAAGTGTAAGCATACCTAAAGAAATTCGTGTGTATGAATTTGCTGAAAAACTTGGTAAAAACACCGGAGAAGTTATCTCTAAACTTTTCATGCTTGGTATGATGACGACTAAAAATGACTTTTTAGATGAGGATGCTATAGAAATTCTTGCTGCTGAATTTGGAGTGGAGATTAATATCATTGATGAGGCTGATGAGTTTGATTATGTAAAAGATTATGATGAAAATCAAATAGAAGAAAATTTAAGCCAAAGAGCTCCGGTTATTACTATTATGGGGCATGTTGATCATGGTAAGACTTCTTTGCTTGATTATATAAGAAAATCACGCATTGCAAGTGGCGAAGCAGGTGGGATTACTCAGCATGTGGGCGCTTATATGGTGGAAAAAAATGGTAGAAAAATCACTTTTATCGATACTCCAGGCCATGAGGCATTTACTGCTATGCGTGCAAGGGGAGCTAGTATAACGGATATTGTTATTATCGTAGTAGCTGCAGATGATGGGGTAAAACCACAAACTAAAGAAGCGATTAATCATGCAAAAGCAGCTAATGTGCCTATCATCATTGCTATTAATAAAATGGATAAAGAAAACGCAAATCCTGACATGGTAAAAACCCAACTAGCAGAAATGGACATCATGCCAGTAGAATGGGGCGGAAGCCATGAATTTGTGCCAGTTTCAGCTAAAAAAGGTGATGGTATAGAGGATTTACTTGAAATTGTATTATTACAAGCTGATATTTTAGAACTTAAAGCAAATCCAAAAGCCCATGCTAAAGCAAGTATTATAGAATCTTCAGTGCAAAAAGGTAGAGGTCCTGTGGCTACCATCATCGTGCAAAATGGTACTTTAAGAGTGGGAAATACAGTCGTAGCAGGGGAAGCTTATGGTAAAGTGCGTGCTATGAGCGATGATCAAGGCAAAGCTTTAAAAGAAATAGGTCCAGGTGAGTGCGGGGTGATCATAGGTCTTAGTGAAGTAGCTGACGCAGGAGAAACTCTAATAGCTGTAGATAGTGATAAGCAAGCAAGAGAATATGCTAATAAACGCCATGAATACAACCGCCAAAAAGAACTAAGTAAATCTACTAAAGTAAGCATAGATGAGCTTGGTGCAAAAATCAAAGAAGGTAATTTAAAAGCCCTTCCTGTGATTTTAAAAGCAGATGTGCAAGGTTCGCTTGAAGCGATTAAGGCGAGTTTAGAAAAACTTAAAAACGATGAGATCAAGGTTAATATCATCCATAGTGGGGTAGGTGGTATTACTCAAAGTGATATAGAGCTTGCAAGTGCGAGTGAAAACTCTATCGTTTTAGGTTTTAATATACGCCCAACTGGTGAGATCAAAGAACGCGCTAAAGATAAAGGCGTAGAGATAAAAACTTATAATGTTATTTATAACTTGCTTGATGATGTAAAAGCCTTGCTAGGTGGTATGATGAGCCCTATTATCTCTGAAGAACAACTTGGTCAAGCTGAAATTCGCCAAGTGATCAGTGTGCCAAAACTAGGACAAATCGCAGGTTGTATGGTGACAGAAGGCACGATCAATCGTGGTGCGAAAATCAGGCTTATTAGAGATGGGGTTGTGGTATTTGAAGGTAATGTAAGCTCGCTCAAACGCTTTAAAGATGATGTAAGAGAAGTTGCAAAAGGCTATGAATGCGGTGTAGGCATAGAAGGTTGTAATGATATGAGAGTGGGGGATTATATAGAAAGTTACAAAGAAGTTGAGGAACAAGTAAGCCTATGAACCCAGCCGAAATCAAAAAGCTACGCACAGAAAGCATTTTAAAAGAACTTATACCAGAAGCTTTAGCAAATTTAGACAACGAAGCTTTAAAAAATTTGTGCGTAGTGGATGTAGAGTGTAAAAAAGGCAGATACGATGCTTTTGTGTATTTAGATAAAATGTTTTTTAATACCCAAGAGCAAGAAATCATACTCAACCAACTCAAAAAAGCCGCCCGTGCTTTGCAAAATTACTGCATGAGCGAGCAAGGGTGGTATAGATGTCCGAATTTTCACTTTAAATTTGATGATAGATTAGAGTATCAAAATCATATGGATGCTTTATTTGAAAAAATCAAAAAGGAACAAAATGAATCTTGAAGCACTTTGTAAAGAAGCAGGGCTTAGCTTTTATGATGATGAGCTAGTAAGTGAAAATGGTAGAAAGATTTATAGAATTTATGTGCAAAAAGAAGGTGGAGTAAATCTTGATGATTGTGCTAAGCTTAGTGAGATTTTATCACCTATTTTTGATGTAGAGCCACCTGTGAGTGGGGAGTATTTTTTAGAAGTATCAAGCTGTGGGCTTGAGAGAAAACTTAGTAAAATAGAGCATTTTGCAAAAAGCATTAACGAACTTGTAAAAATCACAACTAGTGAAAAAGAAAAAATCGAAGCAAAAATCATCGCCGTAGATGATGAAAATATCACTTTAGAAAATTTAGAAACTCAAGAAAAAACTACTATAAATTTTAGCGATATAAGAAAAGCTAAAACTTTTGTTATATGGTAAATTTAAGTTAAATATTAATATAATTTAATTATTTTTTATAAAAAACAAAAATCAAGGATGTTAAATGTCAAAAATATTTTCTGAAAATAACAAGAAAGAAATCCAAGATATTTTTAAAAAAATGATTGATTTGGCAATGAAATTTTACAATGATCGCAATTCTACTTTCAAGGACGACATAGAAGATATTCAAAATTTTTTGAAAGCTATGAGTGGAAATTATATACCGGATTGCAAACACTCCAAAAGGATGAATATAAAGGGTTTGCATTATATAAAGAATTTGAAGAAGAAGAGTATATAAAGTTTAAAAAAGGTAGATCTGCTTGGCATGGTATTTATATATGGTTTGGAGTGTCAAGGGATGATATCTATATGCGCATAGTTACCAAAGAAGAAGAGAAGTGTAATGCATTGCTTAAAATGCAAAAAGACAATATACTCGATTATAAATTTGAAGAAAAAATTGATAAATTTGAAGAAATAAAAGATAGGTTATTTGATGTATTTTTATACTTATCAAACTATATAAATAATTTATCTAAAGATGATTTTAAAATTATAAAGGACTATAATATGATGAAGAACAATACGCCTTTAAATCAAATTCTTTATGGGCCTCCAGGGACAGGAAAAACTTATCAAACGATAGATAAGGCTTTAGAGATTATATCAAAAGAAGAAAAAATACAAATTCCAAGCAAAGATGATAGAAAAAATAGAAAAGAATTATTTGATGAGTATGTAAAAAATGGGCAAATAGTTTTTACCACTTTTCATCAAAGCTATGGATATGAAGAATTTATAGAAGGTATAAAACCTCATATAGATAGCAAAGAAAATTCTAAGGAAGTAGAATACGAAATAAAAGACGGAATTTTTAAAGAACTTTGTAAAAAAGCTTTGGATAATTATGAGAATAGTATCTTAAATATAGATGAGTTAAATAAAAAAATAGAATTAAAGGAAAAAGTTGAAAATTTTTTAAATTGGCTTTTGGAAACAAATGAGCCTATTGGTAAAACAAAGGGTGGAAATTTCTTTGTTGTTGATATCAATGATAAAACGGTTATGATTTATAGTGAAGGAGTAGAGAGATTTGATGGAAATTTTAATTTAAGTATATCTATATTTATGGAATTATTAAAACACAAAGATGAATTTAATAATGCCGCTGAAATGTTTAAAAAAGTATTTGATAGAGATTATGCCGATAGAACTCATACTTATTATTTTAATTTAGTGAAAAAATTTAAAGCATATGAAAAACAATCAACTGCAAAGAATGAAAATAAGAAAAACAACGATAATTCTTTAAAACCTTATATAATAATCATAGATGAGATTAATCGTGGTAATGTAAGTAAGATTTTTGGTGAGCTTATCACTTTAATAGAACCTAGCAAAAGAATAGGTAAAGAAGAAGAGTTAAAGGTAACTTTGCCTTATAGTAAAGATGAATTTGGAGTGCCTAAAAATGTTTATATCATAGGCACTATGAATACAGCTGATAGAAGTATAACTTCACTTGATACAGCTTTGCGAAGACGCTTTGAATTTATCGAGATGATACCTAAACCTAATGTTTTGTCAGATAATTGCGAAGGTGTTAATTTGCAAGAATTATTAAAAGCTATTAATACTCGCATAGAATACTTGCTAGATAGAGAAAAGACTATAGGACATGCATTTTTTATAGGCATTGAGAATTTAGAGAAATTAAAAAATGTTTTTCAAAATAAAATCATCCCATTATTGCAAGAGTATTTTTATAATGATTATGCTTTGATTGACGCAGTTTTAAATAAAAATGGTATGTTGGAAAATGTTATTGTTGAAAATAAAGATTATTTAAAAAATATGACAGAATTTATAGAAAGTGATAAGGTTATTTATAAGTTTAGTGATAGTCAAAAATGGGATGAAGCTACTTTTAAAAAAATATATGAATAATGAAAACAATTAACACCTTTTCTATCATCGAATACCAAGATTTTTCTAAAGAAGATTTAAAAGAAATTTTCAAAGAAAAAGCTGAAATATTTTATAAAGAGCTAGAAGACTTCGCAAAAAATAATGAAAGTCTTCTAGGCTTTAAAAGTAAAAACGCCTTAAAAGCTAAAAATTATGTCGGCATTATACAGACTAAAAGCGGTGTTTTAGAAATTTTGCCAAAATGCACAAATTTGGATAGCTATAAAGAAAAAAAAGATAAATCTTTGAAAGTTTCAAAGAGCAAGTTAAATTATGCCTATACAATAAGCAATGGTAATAAATTATATACTAATTTTAGCTATTTTCAAGAATATAAAATTGTGAAAAACATTAAAATAAAAAAATGGTATAGTATAAAAGAGATAAATTTCAACCCCAAAAATCTTTTAATTAACATGCTAACAACCTTAAAAAATTTCCCTTTTAAAAAATCTCAAATTTCATCTTTGCAAATTGCTAAAATGCCTTTGTTTGAAGTATTTATCACGATGTTTTTAGATGAATTTGATAGTGTGTATAAAAAAGGTTTGATGAGATCTTATGTAAGTAGCGAAGAAAACAGAGCTTTCTTAAAAGGAAAATTACTTTTTAATGAGCATATAAAATCAAATTTAATACACAAAGAAAGATTTTTCACAAGTAGCGATGAGTTTGTTTTAGACATAGCTCCAAATCGCTTGATAAAATCAACGCTAAATTTTTTAAAATCCAAAACAAGCTTGAATAAATTTAAAATCATCAAAGCTATGCAAATGCTTGATGAGGTAGAATTTTCTACAAATTATGAAAAAGATTTTAGTTTTAAAATTTCAAGACATTTTGATTATTATGAAAATATACTTTCTTGGTGTAAGATATTTTTGCAAAATCAAAGCTTTGCTCCATATAAAGGCAAAAACGAAGCTTTTGCTTTGCTTTTTCCTATGGAAAAACTTTTTGAAAACTACGTGGCTTATATGTTTAAACTCGCCAATCCTAGTAAAAATATAAAAGCCCAAAGTCATGGAAAGTATCTAATTTCAAAAAATGATGAAAAATGTTTTATGTTAAAGCCTGATTTATATATAGAAAATAAAATGATCTTAGATACCAAATGGAAAATTCTAGATGATAGTGAAGATGAGAAAAAGCATGGCATATCGCAAAGTGATTTATATCAAATGTTTGCTTATGTAAATAAATACGAGATAAAGGAAATTTATCTCATTTATCCTCTATGTGAGAGAACTTTTGACTTAAGAGAGAAATTAAAAACTAAAGATATTAAGTTTTTAGCACAAGGTTTTTTAAAAGCTTGTGATGAGCATGTAAAGCTTAAGGTATTTTTTGCACCTTTACCTTTTTAGGAAGTAATATGAATCACGAATTTTATATGAATTTAGCCATAGATGAAGCTTGGAAATATCAGCTTTTAACCTACCCTAATCCAGCCGTAGGTTGTGTGATCTTAGACAAAAATGGCAAAATCTTAAGCATAGAAGCACACAAAGAAGCAGGCAAGGCTCATGCAGAACTTGAAGCAGTGAGTAAAGCCTTAAAAGCACTTAATCCAAATTTAGATTTACCACAAAATGCAAATGATTTGCATGAGTTTATTTGCAAAAATCATCAGGGGTTATTAAAAGGCGCTAGTGCTTATGTGAGTTTAGAACCTTGCAATCATCAGGGCAAAACCCCACCTTGTGCAAAGCTTTTTAGCACACTTGGTTTTAGTGAAGTTTTTATTGCTACTAAGGATGAGCATAAGCTCGCAAGTGGTGGAGCAGAGTTTTTAAAAGATCAGGGCATAAAAGTTCACATGGGAATTTGCGAGCAAAGAGCCAAAGAGCTTTTAAAGCCTTTTTTAAAATGGCAAAAATCAAGTTTTAAATTTTTTAAACTAGCCCTTTCTTTAAATGGCTCTGCTTATGGTAAAATCGTAAGTTCTAAAGCAAGTAGAACCTATGCCCATGCATTACGCTCAAAGCTTGATTTGCTTGTAGTGGGCGGAGAAACTATAAGACATGATAGGCCTATTTTAGATGCAAGGTTAGTTCAGGCTAAAGCACCAAATTTATGCATACTAAGCCGTCAAAATTTAGAAAGTTTTGATTTAAACATTCCTTTATTTAGCGTGCCCAAAAGAGAAATTTTTACAAGTATTCCTAGTGAAGCTAAGCTCATCATGTATGAGGGTGGGGAGAACTTTTTAAAAGCCTTTAAAGATGAGTTAGATATGCTTTTGATTTTTTCAAGCTCAAATTTAAATACCTTTGAAAATGTTAAGTTAGATTTAAAACTAAAGCCTTTACACAAAGGCTTTTTAGAAAATGATACTTATGGGTTTTATGAGATTATTAAATCTTAGTAGATTTTTTGTGAGCTTACTTGTGTGAAAAATTGCGCTAAAGTGTTAGCAAAAAAGCTAGCACTTTGCTCTTCTAATCGTTTTAAAAACTTATCTATAGCATCTTCTTTTTGCCAGATAGGGTTTTGCACTTTGGCTAGTTTTTCTAACTCTTTTTTGGCTTGCTCGTAATTGCTTATTTTATCAATGAGTTTTAATTTTAAAGCCTCATTTGCTAAAAATACTTTTGCATCAGCCCATGAGCTTGTTTGATTTAAATCTAGCTTGCGATTTTTAGCGACAAATTGTGTGAAAAGCTCATAGCTTTGATTAGCTAAATTTTGCAAAAAGTCTTTTTCATCTTTGCTCCATTTACGCATGAAAGTTCCTGCTTCTTTATAGCTTCCTGCTTTGATGGTTTGCTCATTTATACCAAGTTTTTGTGCAAGCTCACTTACTTCAAAGCCTTGCATAATTACCCCAATAGATCCTACAAAGCTAGCAGGATTAGCGATGATCATATCAGCTCCCACCGCGCTTAGGTAGCTTCCGCTTGCTATAGTTCCACCTGCATAGACTACCACAGGTTTTTTAGCTTTAAGATCTTGTATAGCTAAAGCTATTTCCATGCTTGGTGCAAAAGCTCCACCAGGGCTATCTATAAAAAGCAAAACTCCTTTTATAGCTTTATCGTCTTTGGCTTTGTAAATTTGTTCTAAAAGATTGCTCGCATCGCTAATTTCGCCTTTAAGATTAATTTGAGCTAGGTTTGCATTAGAAAGTTTGGCATTATCCCCGCTTGGAGTAAGGATTAAAAACACGATAAATAAAAACACAAAGGTTTTAAAATAAGTGTTGATATAAGAAATGGTTTTTCCGATTCCTTTAAAAAATGATTTTATAATCTGCATTCTTTTCCTTTTTAAGTTGTTTAATCAAAAATTAAATCCAAAATTTGACACCAAATTAACATTATACTGATTTTTATAAATTTCATTTAATAATTTTATATCAAAAAAGAATGTTTTATTTGGTTTGAAATTTAGTCCAAGGTTAATGTTGAGTAAGTTAGTATCTAAATCATAGTATTGTTTAAATTTTTGATTTTTAAAATCAATAAAATTTGCATTATTGCTTATCTTTTTTCCTGTTAATCTTTTTTCATACAATATAGAACCTGTTATAGTATTTTTATTTTCATCTAAATTTGGTAATACATAAGAAGAAGTAATCCCTAAAACTAAAGATGTGCTGTTGTGTTTTATACTATCGTAAGATTTTGAAAAAATTCCACCGCTTTCACTAAATGCATTTTGTTGAAAATAATTGTAATTAAAATATACCAAAGGAGTTAAATTTAAATTTTTATTATAACTAAATTCTTTTGCTACACCTAATTGGGTAGAAGTTATCAATCCATTATATGTTCCTTTTAAAGTATCTGAATTTAGTATATATCTTTGCATGTTGCTTGAGTATAATCCTATGCCAATACCGCTTAAAATTTTAAAATTTTCTAAATTCAAAATATAATTGCTTGATAAATTTGCGTTTTTTGTTTTGATATTAGATGTTGAAAAATCAACATTAGAATATGAAGTACTTAAATGCGTTACGAACATTGAAGAATTAATTTCTTTTCCTACGCTAAGATTGAGTCCATAGGAGCTTCCATGAAAATCATTACCATATATTTTTTTAAAACTAGGTCCCATTTGGAAGATATATGTTTGATTATCATAAAAATTAAAATTAGCTACATCACTTTGATATAATAAATTTGTCGGATAAGTATTACTAGCTAATCTAATATCCTCCATAGGTGTATTTATGAAAGTTGGATTAAGAGTCGAGAGCATGTTATTTTGTCCGAAATTACTGTAGGTGTTTAATAATTGGATTGAATTGGATAAATAATCATTTGATTCCAAGCTTTTTAGACTACTTTGAACGATTTTTTTATCTGCATTATCTAGTAAAATAAAATAATTTTTATAGTTTTCATTTAAGTTATCCATCATTCTAATGCTTCTTAATGCTTGTCCTATAGTGCTATTTTGAGTATTATACGCATTGTTTTTTATAATAGGCTTGACTATTATTTGAGAGTTATCATGTTCAGGTTTTGGTTCAGGTTTTGGTTCAGGTTTTGGTTCAGGTTTTGGTTC